>ONVR01000389.1 GCA_900321335.1 uncultured Eubacteriales bacterium
GCCCCAGGGTCGCTCCCCAGCGTTGCCCCTTACCTCCCATGAGGAAAGACAAGATTATAATACCGGTTGTTTGTTCAGTTGTCAAGCCGTTCTGTGGCGCAATTTCACCGCGATGGTGGTGCTGTTTCGCCGTGACAGTGGTGCTATTTCGCCGTGAGGGCGGGGCTGAAACTCCGTGCAAGTGGTGCTCTCAGGCCGTAATTTGCGGCCTGGGAGCCATACCAGCGGCAATGCCCGCCTGGTGGAAGCATAGGAATAAACGACCGACTAGCGTGTCAGAAAGGGGTGGATGGAAGCATGAGGGGTAACAGCTCCCTCGCTGATAGCGAACAGCAGCAGATTATCCTGGCCGCTGCGTATGCAGGCAAGCGCGCCAGGGCTGTTGGAAAAATGATCTGCATGAAGTCCACGAACGTTCTCGAAAGGCATGGCTGTTTCGGGTAATCGTAGTGGCAACCCCGATGTGCTGACCGGCTCACGGCGTCCAAAGTAATACAACGGCGCGGCGGAGGAAGAGCGGGAGCATCAGAGCTGCTGGGCGGTTTGACCGAATGAACATGATGAGAGGATATTCCTCTGGCGCAAAAAGCAACGAGTACTGTGATCCGGGAGTAGTCGACCTGGATCTGCCCGGGAACAGCCCGGTCAGCACGGTATCCGCGGAGAAACGGCCAAGAAAATTCTGCGCTCATCACATCCCCATGGGGTGGTTAACCCCGCAAGAATCATGTGAACAGAAGAGCAGGGTATATTGGCCGGATGGGAAACGAGCAGAAGGCGACCTCCCCATCTGCCCATACATCCCACCTCGACAAGGAGGACAGCATGGAATCTAAGACTGTTTTTATAAAGGATGCCGGCGCGAGGGTTACGCCGGGAGTTCAGGCAATCAGGATCGGCGACCTGCCGGGCGAAGCACCTTATGACCCCGATGTCTTCGGAGCCTTCCTGCGGAATATGAAGGGAACCAAATCCGCCAGGGAGTTCGCGGACGAAGCGGATCTGTCAGAATCGTTCGTCAGCAAAGCCGTCAGCGGACGGCAGATGAGCCGACCCTCGAAGAGAACGCTCCTGAAACTCCTGCGTGCAAAGACCGAAGAGCCGGTTGACCGGAGGGAGCTTGCGAAAGCCGCAGGCTATGAACAACTGGAACTCGAAGCAGACACAGGCGCGGATGCGGAGGACACTGAAAATGTCCGCCCCCTGTCCGCAGCGGCGGTCATCACCAGATACTACGGAGAAGACCACTTCACTGCTATGTCTGAGCTGCAGAGGGCTCTCGCGGAACATGGTCTGAAGGGCGATATTTCAAGCTGCTTCTATCGCGAGCCTGGGTACTTTGAAATCACCGACATGACGACAGGCCAGGTGTACGTTGGGATCAACGCATACCTCAAGCGCGCAGAGAATGGCGAAGAGGATACGGGAATCAAAATCGACGAGAACGCCGTGTTCTCCATCGCTTTCGCTGTAGGGTCTACATACAACCGGGTCATCATGTCGGAAGGGGCGAAGGACAAGATCGTATACATCCTGACGGATAACGAGCGGGTATACGAAGGGTGCCGGAGCGTCCTGCCGAAGGACAAGACCAAGGCAACGGTAGTCGTGTTGACGGATGACCATCAGGGATTCCGTAAAGAGGACGTCCTCAGCTATACGGAGAAGAAGCCGACCAGTCTTGTTGACTGAAGGCTGATCCGAAGGCCGGAAGACGCCTCCCTTACAACTGAATATAGGACAACTGAATATGGGAACCGAATACACGCTGCCCTGCCTTACGGGGCGGGACGAACCCAAACTTTGATATAAGGAGATTAAAACCATGCGTTACACGGCCAGCTGCTGTGCAACCGAGGGTTTTGATGAGAGAGTAGACCGTTATGACAACATCGTAGGAAAGGATCCCGGGGCTGTTGAAGCCAGACACCGGGTCGCAGATATGCTGGAATGTCTCCGCCAATCACTGGTGCGGTACCACGTTCCTCCGGACGTACTGAAGAAGCTCAACGATCTGGAAGACCTGGTCACCGAACTGGAGAGCAAAGACATCCTGGCGATTGCGGGCGCCGATACGGACGGAATCGCGCTTGCCATCAAGCTCGGACTGATGTACGAGGAATCCCAGGAAACCCCGCACGATCAGGACGAGAGGAGGGACTGAGCCAAGTGTACAATACAGACACAGCCGACGCGGGTAACACAGCCGGCATACGGGACACAGACGCCCTGAACCTCCACAGCATCCTCCAACCTCTCTCTCTTCCTCGGGTCGCCCACCTTCTGGAGCCTCTACAGCATCCGCTGCAAGCTCCGAAGGTGTGGTCGCACACCAAGATGGAACGTGGAAATCATGGCAGACCGATACATTCACAAGGAGGTAATGATTTGATGGTAAACAAGGATAGTATATGCAGCAGAGGAATTTGTTCATTGATCTGACCATTGAGTTATAACCCCAAACAGCAGGAGGGTAAACATGACTAGGATATCTCAGATAATAGATGATCGACTATAAATTCAATACATACAGAAAGAAGCTCGGCTCAGGATGATCGATGTTTGATGGATTGTTTTATGGCATCGTTGGGCCAACAGACGACCACCCCTACGGCGGTGGCGAGGCTTCAAGGGTGCAGAAAGGAGGTTACCCAGCCACATCGGGACTGAGACACGGCGGGATCAGAAAACAGGGATGTTTTTGAGATTCGGATGAATTGGATTGAAGAAAGAGAATTGATTGTTTGAGAATATCCAAAGCACTACCAGATTGTTGAGTTGATTAAATTAGGATACTGGATTTTTGCATTATTCATGCTTGACTTTTGTGCATTCCACGGGTATAATCCCTCGGTTGTACATACAAGCGGGAAGAACATAGGACTTGAATGAATTTGAAATCTGATAGAAAGGAGGCAAATCAAATGGCAAGAGCAAAGATGCGGCTACGGCGATTAGATAAAGGAAAAATCTATCGCGCGGCGAATGCCAGCACGGTCAGGCGTTTATTGCCCCAACAGCAATCCCCACGCTGCCTTTCCGTACTGATTATCTTAGATGAAAGCTGCTCCATAAGCAGAGACTTGCTAGAAACCAGTCGGGAAAATATAAGGGAAGCCATAGAAGTTCTGAATAAAATGCTGGATGAGCATCTGCGCGAATTCCTGGAACTGCGGATGAATGAATTGTGTGACGGGCTATTAACTGAAGCGGGAAAAGGAAATGCCGGAAGATTTCGCCGCATCCGCTATCGGAAATTAAGTGCATTCGCAGACAGGAGGCTCTGGTACAAACGGCAAATCAATCTTAGAAAAAGATTCCTGGAAAAAAGGTTTGCAGAATGGTACCGGGAAGGGCCGCCGAATGATAAGAAAATCTGCCATACCATGAGGACTGCTGCTTAGACGCGGCAGCGTATCGGCATATTATCGTTCCGAAGGTTTGCCCTGATGGGTTTATGGTGTGTAGCCGATAACCAGGCGAAAACCTGTAAAGCTGAATAAGAATGAGAAAAGTCTCCGTGACGAAAGTTTTTTGAAAAACCTAGTTGCGGAGACTTTTTGTTTTCAAAGCCGGAGAGAGCGGAGCAGGAAAAA
>ONVR01000068.1 GCA_900321335.1 uncultured Eubacteriales bacterium
CTGCGCATGACCACCGCGCCGCTGCCCCGGGTCTCCGACGAGGGGGAGGTAGACGTGTTCTCCCCGGATTTTTCCGCCTTTGTCTTTAAGATCCAGGCCAATATGAACAAGGCCCACCGGGACCGGCTGGCCTTTATGCGGATCTGCTCGGGCAAATTCGAGCGGGACGCGGAGGTTTACCACGTGCAGGGGGGCAAAAAGATCCGCCTGCGTCAGCCCCAGCAGATGATGGCGGCGGAGCGTGAGATCATCGAAGAGGCCTACGCCGGGGATATCATCGGCGTTTTCGACCCGGGCATCTTCTCCATCGGCGACACCATCACCGTGCCGGGAAAGAAATTCCGGTACTCCGGGATCCCCACCTTTGAACCGGAGCACTTTGCCCGGTACAGTCCCATGGACACCATGAAGCGCAAGCAGTTTCTCAAGGGCACGGAGCAGATCGCCCAGGAGGGCGCCATCCAGATCTTCAAGCTGCCGGACATGGGTCTGGAGGAGGTCGTGGTGGGCGTCGTGGGCACCCTGCAGTTTGACGTGTTCGAGTACCGGATGCGCAGCGAGTACGGGGTGGAGATGCGCAAGATCGCCATGCCCTATGAGCACCTGCGGCGGATCCGTGCGTGGCAGGGGGAGATCGGCGATATGGTCCTGTGTACCGGCTCTGCCCTGCTGCAGGACTTCCGGGACAACTATCTGGTGGCCTTCGGCGGCGAATGGTCGGTGGACTACCTGCTCAAGCACAACCCGGGGCTGGCGTTTTCCGACTCCCTGTCCGTATGAGAGCAGGTGACGGAACCATGACTGACAGCGAGATCCTGGCCCTTGTGGAGAATGAGCCGATCCTTGCGGCGGCGGGCATTCTGCCCACCTCGGCGCTTGTCTTTGAGCCGGCCTACCGGAAATACTGTGAGGACAACGTCTGCGGCCAGTACGGCGCCAACTACTCCTGCCCGCCCGCCTGCGGCACGCCGGAGCAGATGAAACGCCGCGCCCTCCGGTATCGGCGGGTCCTTGTGGTCCAGAGCACCTGGGAGGTGCCGGGGCTCAAGGACCTGGAAAAGCTGGTGCGGGGCAAGCGGCTCCACAACGACCTGTCCTACCGCATCCTGGATCAACTGGAACGGGCGGGCTTTGCCCCCGACGCCATGCTGGCCGGACACTGTGACCGGTGCCCGGAGGGGTGCCGGATGGTGCAGGAAAAGCCCTGCCCCCGGCAGGGGAAGATCTACTCCTGCGCCTCGGCCTACTGCCTGGACGTGGCAAAGGTCTGCGAGCATCTGGGCATGACGTATCTGTCCGACGGGGACCACGTGAGTTTTTTCAGCATGTTCCTGCTGGATCAATAAACAGAAAAAGGCGGAGAGTCCTCCGCCTGGATTGGCAAAAAAAGAGCCTGCGGCATCGCCGCAGGCTCTTTTCGATCCGCTGTTTATTTGATGGTGATCAGAAGCTCACCGGCCTTGACCGTGTCGCCGGCCTTGACCCGGACGTCCTCAACCACGCCGGCCATTTTGGCCGTTACGCTGGTCTCCATCTTCATGGCCTCGATGATGGCCAGAATATCGTTGACCTTCACCTCGTCGCCCTTCTTGACGTTGACCTTGCTCACGGCGCCGGGGATGGAGGCGCCGATCTGGCTCTTGTCTTCGGGGTCGGCCATGGGAACGGTGGTGATGCTGGCCTTGGCCTGCTTATCCACCACGTTGACCTCCCGGCGCATGCCGTTGAGCTCAAAGTACACGGTGCGGGTGCCGTCGTCGTGATGGTCGCCCAGACCCAGGTACTTGATGACCAGGGTCTTGCCGTCCTCGATGTTGACCTTGTTGGTCTCGCCAACGGCCAGACCGTGGAAGAACACGTGGCTGCCCAGACGCACGATGTAGCCGTGCTCGGAGTAGTTGCGGTAGTAGTCCTCCACGACCTTGGGATACAGGCACCAGGAGACGATATCGCGCTCCGTGGGCTCGGGGCAGACCTTCTTCAGAGCCTCCCGGGCCGCGTCAAAGTCCGCCGGCGGCAGCATCTCGCCGGGACGGCAGGTGATGGGCTTTTCGCCCTTGAGCACGATCTTCTGCAGATCCTCGGGGAAGCCCCAGGCGGGCTGGCCCATCATGCCCTTGAAGTAGCTGACCACGGAGTCGGGATAGCTCAGGCTTGCGCCCTTTTCCACGATATTCTCCGGCGTCAGGTCGTTCTGCACCATGAAGATGGCCAGATCGCCCACCATCTTGGAGGAAGGCGTGACCTTGACGATATCGCCCAGCATCAGGTTCACGGAGCGGTACATCTCCTTGACCTCGTTGAACCGGTGTCCCAGACCCAGACTCTCCACCTGCGGCTTCAGGTTGGTGTACTGGCCGCCGGGGATCTCATAGCGGTAAATGTCGGCGGCAGGATTTTTCAGATCGCCCTCAAAGTCCACATAGCGCTCCCGGATATCAGACCAGTAGTCGGACAGCTTCTGCAGATCCATCAGATCCAGACCCGTATCCCGGTCCGTGTGCTCCATGGCCGCCACAAAGGTATTCATGGCTGGCTGGCTGGTGGTGCCGGACATGGTGGAAATGGCCAGATCCACGATATCCACACCGGCCTCCGCCGCGGCGATGCAGGTGGCGATGCCGCTGCCTGCCGTGTCGTGGGTGTGCAGATGTACGGGGATGTTCAGAGCGTCCTTCAGCGCGGAGACCAGCTGCTTGGCCGCGTAAGGCCGGAGCAGACCGGACATGTCCTTGATGGCGAGGCTGTGGATGCCGCGCTTCTCCAGCTCCTTGGCCAGGTTTACATAATAACTGAGGGTGTATTTCTCCCGGGTGGTGTCGCCCACGTCGCCGGTGTAGCAGATGGTGCCCTCGGCAAACTTGCCCTGCTTGATGACCTCGTCCAGAGCCAGTTCCATGCCGGGCAGCCAGTTGAGGCTGTCAAACACCCGGAACACGTCGATGCCGCCCTGGGCAGCCAGCCGGATGAATTCCCGGATCACGTTGTCGGGGTAGTTGGTGTAGCCCACGGCGTTGGCGCCCCGCAGGAGCATCTGGAAGGGGATGTTGGGAATGTTCTTGCGCATGAGGTCAAGCCGCTCCCAGGGATCCTCGTGGAGGAAGCGATAGGCCACGTCGAAGGTGGCGCCGCCCCACATCTCCATGGAGAAGCAGTCCTTCAGGATCTTGGCCATGGCATCGGCGCCCTTGACCATATCCCGGGTGCGGATCCGGGTGGCCAGCAGGCTCTGGTGGCCGTCACGGCAGGTGGTGTCGGTGATGAGGACCTTTTTCTGGTCCATGACCCACTTGGACAGGGCCTCGGGGCCGTTGGCGTCCAGATACTGCTTCAGACCCGGCTGGGGATCGCCCTCGGGCACCTTGGGGAACCGGGGCGTCTCGTAGAGCTTTTTGCCCGCTGTGGGGTCGTTGACCACGATGTTGCCGATGTACTCGAGCATCTTGTTGGCCCGGTTCTGGCTGGGCGTGATCTCAAAGAGCTCCGGGGTCTCGTCGATGAATTTGGTGTAGCACTGGCCGGCCCGGAACACGGGGTTGGTCAGAATGTTGGTGATAAAGGAGATGTTGGTCTTGACGCCACGGATGCGCGTCTCGCTCAGGGCCCGCAGGGCCTTGCGGCAGGCGGCGTCAAAGGTGTTGTCGTGGCAGGTGATCTTCACCAGCAGAGAGTCGTAATAGGGGGAGATCTCCGCGCCGTTGAAGGCGTTGCCCGCGTCCAGACGGATGCCGAAACCGCCGGAGGTGCGGTAGGCGGTGATCTTGCCGGTGTCGGGGGCAAAGTTGTTCAGCGGATCCTCCGTGGTCACACGGCACTGGATGGCGTAGCCCCGGACCTTCACGTCGTCCTGGCAGGTGATGCCGATCTCCGGATCGCTCAGGGGGCGGCCCTCGGCGATGAGGATCTGGGCCCGGACCAGGTCGATGCCCGTGACCATCTCGGTGACGGTGTGCTCCACCTGAATGCGGGGATTCATCTCGATGAAGTAGTGCTTGTCGCCCTCCACCAGGAACTCCACGGTGCCGGCGTTTTCAAAGCCGACGGCCTTGGCGATCTTCACCGCGTCGGCGCACAGCCGCTCCCGGACGGCCTTGTCCACGGAGAAGGCGGGGGTGTACTCCACCACCTTCTGGAACCGGCGCTGGAGAGAGCAGTCACGCTCGTGGAGATGGACTACGTTGCCGTGCTTGTCGGCAAGGATCTGCACCTCGATGTGCTTGGGGTGCTCCAGATACTTTTCCATGAAGATGGTGTCGTCGCCGAATGCCTTTTTGGCCTCGGACTTGACCAGCTCAAAATTGGTCAGCACGTCTTCCTCGGTGTAGCAGTGGCGCATGCCGCGCCCGCCGCCGCCGGCGGCAGCCTTGAGGATGACGGGGAAGCCGTACTCTCTGGCTCTTGCCAGCGCCTCCTGACCGTCCTTGAGGCCTTCCCGTCCGCCGGGGATGATGGGCACGCCGCAGGAAACAGCCGTGGCCTTGGCGGCCAGCTTGTCGCCCATTTTGGCCAGCACCCGGGAGGGGGGACCGATGAAGATAAGGCCGTTGTCTTCACAGGCCTTGGCGAAGTTGGCGTTCTCAGAGAGAAAACCGTAGCCGGGGTGAATGGCGTCCACACCGCGCTTTTTTGCCAAGTCGATGATCAGATCAATGTCCAGGTACGCACCCAGGGGGCTGAGCTGCTCCCCGATCTGATACGCCTCGTCCGCCTTGGTGCGGAACAGGCTGTACACGTCCTCTTTGGAATACATGGCCACGGTGCGAAGCCCCAGGTCGGTGCAGGCGCGGAACACGCGAATGGCGATCTCGCCGCGGTTTGCCACCAGGACCTTCTGAATTTTGTGCTGCTCCATAATATGTCCTCCTGTTCGTAAAACTGCAAACAAGCCATAAGTGTCTGACAGCGCAGATAGGTATAGTACTTATATTATATGGCAGCACCCCTGATTTTGCAAGGCCAAACTTGAAAACTGCATACTTTCTGTTGATTTAGTTCATAAAAGCGGTCAATTTGATCCTCTTTTCGATCACAGTGTCAAAAACGCCGCTGCCGGAGAACCGGCGGCGCACTTGATTTTGCCCCGGCGGAGGGCTACAATAGCCCTGAAAGCAGAGGTGTACCGCCGTGAAGCTGATCCAATACGCCGATAAGAGGATCCTGATCTGTCAAAAGCCACCGGGGGTGCTCTCCGTGGATGCCCCCGGCGGTATGCCGGAGCGGATCCGGCAGGAGCTGGGGGACGAGAAGGCCTGTGTGCGCCCGGTCCACCGGCTGGACCAGGCCGTGGGCGGCGCCATGGTATTTGCCCGCAGCGCCGCCGCGGACCGGATCTTATCCGGGGCTGTTGCCCGGGGCGAGGTGCTCAAGCAGTACCTGGCCGTGGTACACGGATGCCCCGATGCGGAGGCGGGCAGTCTGGAGGACTGGCTCGTCCGGGACCGGGCGTCGCGGAGAACGTACACGGCAAGCCCGGATACCCCGGCGGCCAAACGGGCCCTGCTGGACTATGAGGTCCTGGCCCGGGGAGAGACGCTCTGCCTGCTGCGGATCACCCTGCACACGGGGCGCACCCATCAGATCCGGGTGCAGCTGGCCTCCCGGGACATGCCCATCGCCGGGGACAGGAAATACGGCGTGCCGGACGGCTATGATCCTATCGCCCTCTGGTCCTGCCGCCTGCGGTTTCACCACCCGGAGACGGGGGAGGTGCTGGACTTTACCCTGCTGCCGCCGGCGGAGGCGCCCTGGTCGGACTTTGCCCCGGAGCTGTACCGATAAAAAAGGACCCCGCGTCCCATGAGACGCGGGGTTCTGTCATTCGCTGCGATCAGTCGATTTTTACGATCCAGCCCTCGGGCGCCTCCAGCCGGCCCATCTGGATACCGGTGAGGGTGTCGTAGAGCTTTTTGGTGACGGGGCCCATCTCCTCCATGCCGCTGGGGAAGGCGATTTCCCGGCCGTGGTCGTTGATTTTGCCCACGGGGGAGATCACGGCCGCCGTGCCGCACAGGCCGCACTCGGCAAAGCTGTCCAGCTCGTCGAAGAAGACCTCCCGGTGCTCCACGGTCATGCCCAGGTACTTCTCCGCCACCACCATCAGGCTGCGACGGGTGATGGAGGGCAGGATACTGTCGGACTTGGGCGTCACCAGCTTGCCGTCCTTGGTGATAAAGATAAAGTTGGCGCCGCCGGTCTCCTCCACACGGGTCCGGGTCCGGGGATCCAGATACATGTTCTCGGCAAAGCCCTCTTCGTGGGCCGTGACGATGGCGTGGAGGCTCATGGCGTAGTTCAGGCCGGCCTTGATGTGGCCGGTGCCCTGGGGAGCCGCCCGGTCAAAGTCGGAGACCTTGATGACGATGGGCTTTGCCCCGCCCTTGAAGTAGGGGCCAACAGGGGTGCAGAAGATCCGGAACTGGTACTCGTCGGCAGGCTTGACGCCGATGACGGGGTTGGTGCCCATCATGTAGGGCCGGATGTACAGGGTCGCCCCGGAGCCGTAAGGGGGCACGTAAGCGGCGTTGGCCCGGACGGTCCGGACCACTGCGTCCACGAAGCGGTCCTCGGGGAAGACGGGCATCTCCAGCCGGCGGGCGGAGTCCGCCATGCGGCTGGCGTTCAGGTCCGGCCGGAAGCAGACGATATGGCCGTCCTCCGTGGTGTAGGCCTTGAGTCCCTCAAAACAGGTCTGGGCGTACTGGAATACCCCGGCGCACTCGTTGAGCACCACGTTGGCGTCCGTGATGAGAGCCCCCTCGTCCCAGGCGCCGTCCTTATAGTTGGAGACGTAGCGGTAGTCCGTCTGCACGTAACCGAAGCCCAGGGAGGCCCAGTCGATATTTTTCTTTTCCATTGCCATCTCTCCTTATGGTGCCGCATCCTGCGATTTAATGCGTTACTTGCTGAAATTATATTCCTTATTCTATCCCTATCCCCGGCATAAGTCAACGAAAAATCGAATAGAATTGGCCCGGCGGACGGGTTAAAAATAGACAATTCAGGAGAAGTGTCCAAAAAAGCGGGATTGTTTTACACGGGGTGGTTGAAAAAACACTTCACTGATGGTATAGTATTTCCCGGTGCAGACCTTTTTCTGTCGTACAAGGAGTCCGTTTTTATGAGAAGTGAATTGGATTATCCACTGAGGAACAAGTACTACAAGCACCTGTGGTTCGTGCTTGTGGTGCCGGTGTATTTGCTGTGCTTCTGGATCTGTGAGCAGCTGGTGGTGGACCGATACTGGGTGTCCTACCTGCCCCTGGACGACCTGATCCCCTTCCGGGAGGAATTTGTGGCAGCCTACGTGTCCTGGTATCCCTGCCTGTTTGCCATGGGCTTTTATCTGCTCTGGCGCAATGCCGGGGATTTCCGCAGGTATATGCTGTATATCCTCGTGGGATTTCTCAGCGCACTGGCCTTCTGCCTGATCTTCCCCAACGGACAGGATCTGCGTCCGGCGCATTTCCCCCGGGAAAACGTGTTCACCTGGGTGCTGGGGATGCTCTACGCCGCCGACACCAACACCAACGTGCTGCCCAGCATGCACGTGATCGGTTCGTTTGCCTTTGTCTTTGCCGCCTTTGACGCCCGGTGCCTGAAAAAGTGCCGGTGGATCCGGCCCGTGACGGTGGTCGCGGCGGTGCTGATCTGCGTGTCCACGGTGTTTGTCAAGCAGCACTCCGTTCTGGACACCCTGGTGGGGATTCCCTGGGCCTTTGCCACCTATGCCGTGGTGTATCTGCCGGGGCGGAAAAAGCGCCGGGCATCCGCGATGACGGAAAACCGGTAAAAAGAAGAAAACGGGCCTTATGCGGGTGCGCAGAGGGCGGTGGAGTACCTTATGGCCTGCACGGCGGCGCTGCTGGACGGGATCATGGAGGGCGCGCTGATGAAAGCGGCGGAGGCCTTCCGGTTGAAGATCCACGTGTTTTTTACCGAGTGCTTCGGTATGATGGACGAGGGAAGAATGTAAAAGCAATCGCCTGTGACTTGCGGTCACAGGCGATTTTTGCCGTTACCGGATCCGCGGCATGGTGCCGGCGGCTCCCTCCAGGCCCAGGGACCGGTCCTCCCGGATGCCGTCCATATCGGACATGGGGATCTCAAAGACCTTGTCCACGTAGGTGTAGTCGCTGTAGCCCATGCGGGCCAGGGGCTTGATTTTCAGAATGTCGATCTTTCCCTCGGGGGTGATGAAGGCGTCGTCAATGTGCACGCCCACCACCTTGCCGATGATCACGTCCACGGTGCCGCTTCTGCCCTCTCCGGGCAGGCGGATGGTCTGGACGTACTTGCATTCGAACTGCACCGGGGATTCGGCCACCCGGAAGGGCCTGACCAGCCGGGAAGGGGCCTTGGTCAGACCGGCCTTCTCGAACTCGTCCACACCGGGCTCAAACTCGCAGGCGGTGATGTTCATCTTGTGGCGCAAATCGTAGGTGACCATGTTGTGTACGAACTCCCCCGTCTCCTCGATGTTGACGGTGGTGTCCTTCCGGTTCTGCAGGTGGTTCTGGTTGATGGACACCAGCACGTAGGGGGGCTCAAAGGTCAGGTTGGTGAACTGGCTGTAGGGGGCCAGGTTGGGCACGCCGTCGCTGCTGAGGGTGGACAGCCACCCGATGGCTCTGGGCACCACGACGGATTTGAAGGGCGGTCTGGCAAGACCGTGGTCGTTTTTTTCCGGCTCGTAAAACATAGGGATACCTCCGTGTCGATTCTGTGGATGGGTTTTGTAAATTGTACCATAGAACTTGCCTGGGGGGCAACAGACTGGTATACTGGACGGGTGTAGAAAATGGACCCGTTTTTTTGTTTGTTTTTTTCGGAGCGTTTTATGAACTACTCTTTTTATGAGCTGCTGGCACTGTTTTTCCTGTACAGCTTTCTGGGCTGGTGCACGGAGGTGGCCTTTGCCGCGGTGCGCCACGGCAAATTCGTCAACCGGGGGTTTCTCAACGGGCCCGTCTGTCCCATCTACGGCTTCGGCGTGGTGGGCGCGGCGGTGGCCCTGGCGCCTCTGACGGGGCGGCCCCTGGCGCTGTTTCTGGCAAGTGCCCTGCTGTGCTCGGTCATAGAGCTGGTCACAGGCTGGGTGCTGGAGAAGATCTTTCACGCCAAGTGGTGGGATTACAGCGGCATGAAGTTCAACCTGGGGGGCTACGTCTGCCTGGAGTTTTCCATCCTCTGGGGACTGGGCGCGGTGTTCGTGCTGAAGATCATTCACCCTGCCGCCTGCAGTCTGGTGCGCCGGATCCCGCCTGTGGCCCTGGCGGTGACGGGGCTGATCCTGCTGGCGGTGATCCTGCTGGATCTGGCGGCTACGGCGGCGGCCGTCCGCCGGCTGCAGAAGCGGCTGGCCCTGCTGACAAAGCTGGCCGGAGAGATCCACGGAATATCCGACAAGCTGGGTGGAACCATATATGACAGAGTCTCCGGCGTGATGGACGCCGCCGGGGAGACCAGGGACCGGTACGACGACTACTTTGTCCTGTATCGCCGGAACCGGGCGGAGGAGAAGGCGATGGCCGAGGCCCATCGGGCGGAGGAATCGGAGCTGCTGACAAAGCTCCGTGCCGAGGGCCGGCAGGTCCGGGAGCTGCGCCGGTCCGAGCGCCGGACGGAGCTGGAGAGCCGGCGGGAGGCGTTTTTGGCCGGACTGACGGAGAAAAACCCCATCCACAACCGGCTGCTCAAGGCCTTCCCCCAGCTGCGGTGGGAGGCGTATGCGGGCGCCCTGGAAAAGCTCCGGGAGGTACAGCGCCGTCTGGGGCGGAAATAAGCGCCTTGCAAATCCGCCCGTGTGCGATTATAATGGGAAAAACCGTATAACAGGAGGGAGTTTTCATGTCACAGGATATCCGTTACTACTTCGATTCGCCGGAGAAATTTCCCATTGCCGGTTTCCTCGACGGGCTCAGCCGCCCCTGCGAGATCCTGGCAAAGGCCAAGACGTATCTCCGGGAACAGCTGACGGAAAAAGCCGTCTGTGAAAACGAGGCGACCATGCTGGGGGAGGTCCATCTCCACGGCAATTACCATATCGGCAAGGGCACCGTCATCTACGACGACGTGACCATCATCGGGCCCGTGTACATCGGGGAAAACTGCGAGATCATGGCCGGGGCCGTGATCCGGCCCAACACCATCATCGGGGACAAGTGCAGCGTGGGTCACGGCAGCGAGCTCAAGCGCTGCGTCATGTTCTCCGGGGCCAAGGTGGCCAGTCTCAGCTTCGCCGGGGACACGGTCATGGGGGCCTCGGCCCGCATCGGCTCCGGCGTCATCACCGCCAACCGCCGCTTTGACCAGGGCGTGGTATCCGTGAAGATCGACGGGGAGCGGGTGAGCCTGGACGACGACTTTTTCGGCTGCGTGCTGGGGGATTACGCCCGTATCGGCGCCAATTCCGTCACCCAGCCGGGTACCCATATCGGCCCCTATTCCTGGATCTATCCCATGACCAACGTCCGGGGCTTTGTCCCCCGGCAGAAGCGGGTCTACCATCCCCGGGAGATCCGGATGGAGGACAGCGAGATCGTACAGCTCAAGCCGTGACCCTTGCAAATCCCCAAAACCTGTGCTAAACTGATTGTTAACGCGATACGTGAAATTAGGAGGAACAGAACATCATGTGTAAAGGGACGTTTTACATCACAACCCCTATCTACTACCCGTCGGATAAACTGCATATCGGCCATACCTACTGCACCGTCGCCACGGACGCCATGGCCCGCTACAAGCGCCTGCAGGGATACGACGTCATGTTCCTCACCGGTACGGACGAGCACGGCCAGAAGATCGAGAACAAGGCCAAGGCCGCCGGGGTGACGCCCAAGCAGTTTGTGGACAACATCGTGGTGGGTCCGGACGGCAAGGGAGGCATTCTGGATCTGTGGCGGCTGATGAATATCTCCAACGACCGGTTTATCCGCACCACCGACGATTATCACGTCCAGTCCATTCAGCGCATTTTCAAGCGTATGTATGACAAGGGCGATATCTACAAGGGCAAGTACGAGGGCAAGTACTGCACCCCCTGCGAGAGCTTCTGGACCGAGAGCCAGCTGGTGGACGGCAAGTGCCCCGACTGCGGCCGCGACGTGGTGGACGCTCAGGAGGAGGCGTACTTTTTCCGGGCCTCCAAATACGCCGGACGGGTACGGGAACTGCTGCTGTCCGGTACGTTCCTGGAGCCTGCCAGCCGGGTCAACGAGATGGTCAAAAACTTCATCGACTGCGAAGGCGGCCTGCAGGATCTGTGCGTGTCCCGCACCAGCTTCACCTGGGGC
>ONVR01000015.1 GCA_900321335.1 uncultured Eubacteriales bacterium
CCCAGCGCCGTGGTGGTGGACATGCTCAGCACCATGCCGCAGGTGGACAGGGTCAGTACCAGACCCATGATCACGCTGACCCGCTCCTGCCCGAAGAGAATGCTGAGGATCTTGGAGGAGTTGGAGGAGAGGAAGCCCGCGCTGAAGCCCAGCAGGATCATGGCGCAGTACATCAGACCGTAACCCTCGGCAAAGACTCTGCCCCAGCAGCCCAGTGCGGTCAGAAGGATCGAGGCGCCGATAACCGGCTTATAGCCGTACCGGTCCACCAGCATGCCGCTGATGAGGCTGGTAAAGATGGCCGGGAGCATGGGGGCGGTGAAGATGGAGTTGAACTGCACCCCTGTCAGGCCAAAGCGCTCGATGATCTGGGGGCCCAGGGGTGAGAACTGGTACTGGGCGTAGTTCGGCACCGCAAAGGCCAGGGTAAATACGATAAAATAAAGAATTCTTTTCGCCTTGCCGGGGCTGTCGTTAAGCGTTGTCAAGATTTCTTTCCTCCTTTATTCTGCAAAGATCATTTCCTGACGTAATCGCCCTCGTTGCTGCCGGAAAAATGCAGCAGGGGACGGTCCAGCGCCGGAACGATAATGGGGCTGTGACAGGTGCCCCGGGGAATATAGAACAGGGTACTCCTGTCCGTGGTGACGATGCGCTCGCCCAGGACGAACTGGACCGTAGCGCCCAGTTGCTCCGGACGGCTCGGGTCGGAGCCGATGAAGCCCACGATCTCGTCAAAATCGTGGACGTGGCCGGCCGGACCGGTGTCGTTTTTGCTTTTGAACCACACCGCCTCCATGTAGGGCGCGCCGGGGAGCTTTTTGCCGTCGATCCACAGCAGAAAGTCCAGAAATCCCTCCGGCGCCTCCGGCACAACGCCGTCGTCCCGGAGATACTTTTCCACGTGATAGTCGGCGTAGGTGCCGGCGCTCGCCGCGGCGGAAGCCGGTGTTTCCTCATAGAAAGAGGCCGTTTTATGGGTGCAGTAGTACAGCACGGGGGCATCCAGGCGCTTCACCCGGAGATTGCCGTAGGCCGTCCCCGCGGGAACGTAGACAAAGCAGGTTTCCGTCAGGGTCAGTCTGTCGTTTTCGATCCAAAGCTCGATCTCCGCTCCCAGTTCCTCCCGTCTGGACGGATCGCCGCCGCAGAACATCAGCAGGGCGTCGGAGTCGTGCCGGATCAGGCCGGGACGGGCGCAGCGCTCCCGGATCCAGGAGGCCTGGGCAAACATACAGCCAGGCACCGCGTCGCCGTCCATCCACACCGCGTTTGCCAGGGCGGAGGCGGGTTCAAAGCCCATGGGGCGGGGCTGCCCCTCCCCTGCCAGAACATAGGTTTTCACAGGCATACTGCTCCTTCCTCTCCAAAAACGTCTGGGGAAAGAAAGCGCACGCCCCCACCCCTCCCGGCGTCCGGGAGAGGCGGGGGAGCTTTTTTATTCTTTCTCCAGGGGAATTTCGCCCAGGTTGATGCACTCGGTGGTGTGCAGACCCTTGAAGACTTTGGGCTTGTAGCCCTTGGCCTCGATGTACACGTCGAACACGCCGACCGCCAGGTCACGGAACCAGAAATCGCCGTACTCGTCGGTGTTGGTCATGTAGAGCTTGCCGCCCGTAATGGCCCGGACTCTGGCGCCGATGACGACCTCTTTCTCCACGGGGTCGTACACCAGACCGGCGATGAACTGGCCGGGGATGTTCCGGTAATACACCCGGGGGCCCAGGCCGGTCTCGGGGTGCATGACGGTGGCGCCCACGATGAGATCCTGCAGCTCGTCCTCGTCACCGAACACGAGAGCTTCCGTGGGACACATCTCCACGCAGCGGGGCTTGGCGTAGCCGTTATCCAGCAGGTGGGCGCAGCCCGTACATTTCTGGGCAAGGCCCAGCTCCTCGTTCCAGTATACAGCGCCGTAGGGGCAGGCTTCCGCCAGCTCCTTGCGGCCTCTGGCCTTTACGGAGTCGATGACCACCAGGCCGTCCTCCCGGCGATACACGTCGCCGTCCCTGGCCATGTCCAGAAGCGGACATTTCTCGCAGTGGTTGCACATCTCGGGAACGTAATGGACCTGCACCTTGGGAGCAGAGCCGTTGACATAGTCATTGACCTTGATCCAGAACTGGCCGATATCGGGCTGGGGCGCCGCGATGGGTGAGAAATCGTTGTTGCAGTGCTCATCCTTACAGGCCAACTGACAGCAGTAGCAGCCGCTGCACTTGGCAATATCCAAAACAAATGCTTTTTTGCCCATGATTAGGCCTCCTTATCTTCGTCGATCAGCCAGCCTTCGAGGCAGACACCGCAGCCCTCGTCCACTTTGCGGGCGAAGGACTCGGGATACTGCTTCTTCCAGCCTTCCATCTCCTCATCGCTGACGGGGGCGACCTCTACCAGGAAGCCGCTGACCACCATGCCGGTGACGTTGCGGGAGGTGATGGCATGAGGCGTGATGAGGTTGATGGCGCCGCCGCGGTCCAGCTTCTCCGCGTCGATGGGATCGAAACGGGAGCCGTGGTCCACGTAGACAACACCGTCGATGACGCGGGGCGTCACGTAGGCGCCGCACAGAACGGTACCGCGCTCGTTGAACACCTTGATGATATCGCCGTGCTTGATGCCTCTGGCCTCAGCCGTCTTGGGGCTGAGCCAGGCGGGCTCATACTGGTAACCGTCCTTGGCGCGGATCTTCATGGTCTCCACCTCGCGGTTCCAGGTGATGTCGTCCAGGTTGGCGTGGAAACGCCAGCGGCCGTGGTTGGACATGCACAGCAGGGGGTAATCCTTGGCCCGGGGACTGCTCAGACGCTCGTCATGCAGCTCGCTGCGCTCGATCCACTTGGGATACGGGGGACGCTCCGGGTCGTCGGGGAAGTTTGCCTTGATGCCGGTGGAGGTGAACTCCAGCTTGCCGGTGGGGGTGGAGAGGGGATGGTTCTCCGGGTCCTGGGCAAAGGTGCTCAGGCCGGGGGGATGGAGCTTGAAGTCCTGGATGTTGGGATCGCAGGGCATGACGAAGATGTCCTTTTTGTGGAACTCGTCGTCCACGTCCAGGTGAGACACGCCGGAGCCGGCCCAGAACAGCTCAATGACCTTTTCCGTAGGCGTATCGTTGTTGGTATAGGCGTCGTAGACCTCTTTGCTGATCTTCCGGGCCACCTCGGCCACGCAGTCAAAGTCGTTGAGGGACTCGCCCACGGGCGGGCAGGCAGGACGCTCACGGAATACGGAGCACAGCACGGCGCCGCCGCAGTCGTCGGAGATGTCGTCCATCTCGAACTTGGTCTGTACGGGCAGGACGATGTCTGCCAGCAGGCAGTCATTTTCCAGCCAGGGCTGTTGGGCAACGATGAACTCGATTTCCTCGCTGCGCACGGCCTTTACGAAGTTGAAGCCGTCGTTCCAGCAGGTGACCATACAGGGAGCGTCGGTCCAGATGGCGTGGATCCGGGAGCAGCCGGGTCTGGGGAAGGAGTGCTTATCCCACTGCTCGGAGGCCGGGCCGCAGAAGGAGTACAGACCGTACCAGTCGATCTCGTCCTTCAAAATGGCGTCGTGCACCAGACATTTGGGCAGGGACTGCAGGGGCGGGTTCTCCGTGACCTTGCACAGCTCCTGAAGCTCGGCAATGGCCTGGCCGGCCTTGTTCAGGCGGTAACGGCCCTGATCCTTGCCCTTGGTGAAGAATTCGGCGGCGTCAGAGCCGACGTTGCTCTCCTCCTGAGCAGGAGCGTCCGCCACCTGCATCTTCACCTCGCCCAGGTCGCTGCCCAGAAGGCCGGAGGCGTTCAGGTCCTGCATGGACCCGGCGGGCCGGACGATCTCACAGCGGTGGGGAATGTCGATGATGGCCTCGCCCTGATGGGGCATGGGGTAAATATCGGTGTGGAGGTTCCACTCGATCCATTTGGCCTGATGCCGTCCGGGCTTTCCGAGTCCCTGCATGCCCAGGGCGATGGACTGGAGGCGTGCAGGCTCTGTGGAATAGGCGCCGCGGATACCGGGGCCGCCGTTGCCGATGGTGACGGAGGTGACCTTTTTGGCCCAGTCACGGGCCAGGGCCTTGATGGTCCACTCGGACACGCCGCACTTCTCGCTGGCCCAGGCGGGGGTCTTGGGCTCCCCGTCTTCCTTGCCCAGGACGTAGTCGAAGAACTCGTCATAGCCTACGGCGTGGGTCTCCACGTACTGCTTGTCGTACAGGCCCTCGGTGAGCCAGACGTAGATGATGCCCAGATACAAAGCCGCGTCGGTGTTGGGCTGAATGGGGATCCACTTGTCCGCCAGATAGCAGCCGGAGAAGTTCAGGGCGGGGTCGATATGGACGAATTTGATGCCCAGAGAGTGGATCCACTGGCTCAGGCGGGAGGCCATATAGCCGTCAAAGCCCACAGCGGTGACCTCAGGGTCGCCGGCCCAGAACAGCAGCAGTTCCGCATTCTTGGCGATGTCAGGCCACAGGTTGGCAGAGGGCTGCATCTCGCCTACGGGCTCGCCGCCCCAGACGTTTTTGGAGCCCCAGGAGTAGCCCTCCCAGGAGTCCTGGTTGCGCATCTGCACGGTGTAGCCGCCCATGAGAGACAGCAGGCGGTTCATACAGCCGTGGCTGGGGGCGATGTGCTTGCCCTCGCCGTGCATATCGGCCTCCGCCAGGACGGCGGACATGCCGTATTTCTCCTTGATGCGCTTGAGCTCGCTGGCAATAATATCCGTAGCCTCGTCCCAGGAGATGCGGACGTAACGGCTCTTGCCGCGGTTCTGGGGATTTCTCTCCCCGTTGGGATCCCAGTCCACACGCTTGAGGGGATAGCGCACCCGGTTATTGGAGTAAACGCGCTTTTTGTAGGTCAGGTAGTAACTGGCCGGCAGCGTATGGCGGGGCGGCTCAAAGGTGGACCCGTGAGCCTCAATCTTCCAGGGGTTCTTGCTCTCCCAGTCATGGTTTTCGTCATAGTAGAACGGGCGGATCCGGGTGATCTTTCCGTCCTTGTCCGACTCAACCACAGTGGGCAGGCCGGCACGCGGGCCCATCAGGCTTGCCGCCTTCAGAACGCGCTTGTCAGCCTTGATGTCGACTTTGGCTTTAGACATTTCTGATTTTCCTCCTTTTTACATGCTTTCAAACCGCTCTGTGTTATCCGTCCATCTGAAAACATATATAAGTATACGTTATTTTATCGCAACCCGGAGCAAAAATCAATGAAAATAATGTAGAATTACTAAATTCCGGCACGGTTTCCCTGCACAAAATTAGCGGATTTGTTCGTACCGCTGGGAGAAACCCGGCCATTGACAAGCCCTCCCGTCCTGTTGTACAGTTTAGGAAAGGAAACAACCCGACAAATCTTACAGGAAGGAGCAGAGGACCGGTACAGCCTCCGGTCCCGTAACGAGTATGGCACGCAATCATTTCCCCCACATCTACCGTCCCATTGAGATCGGCAGCATGACCATGAAAAACCGCATCCAGTACTCCCCCATCGTCTCCAACCACGCCGACGTAGAGAGCGGCCGGGTCAACCACGAGCTGCTGGAGTTCGTCAGCACCCAGGCCCAGACGGGCTGCGGTCTGGTGACCATCGGGTCCACTCCCATCAACTTCAACGAGGGC
>ONVR01000120.1 GCA_900321335.1 uncultured Eubacteriales bacterium
ACGTCCACGATGCCGTTGTTATACAGCTCGTTATCGATCTCCAGCAGCGACACCAGCACCGCGTATTCGCAGCCTTTTTCCCGCCGGTCCTTGTCCAGTTCCTTGAAGAAATCCTCGTTTTTATGCTTGGTGGCGGTGGTATCCATCTCGTTTTTCATCTCAAACATGATGGAGATGAACTCGGTGCCGTCCTCTGCGCTCTCCCGGAAAATAAAGTCCCCCTTGCTCCCGGTTTTCGCGTCGTTGTCCTTTTCAAAATACGCGCTTGGAAACGCCGTCATCCGCAGGGAATTAAACTGGTTCAGGCAGTGCTGTTCCAGGCTCTCCCCCACCATCTTCGTGGACTGCCGGGCTTTAAAATCCTTGTAGTACTCGATCTGCTCGTCCTTGAGCTTGAGCTTTTCGTCATACTGCTCCTGCAGGGATTTCCGGGCAAGGGCATTTTCCGTATCCTTGATCGTCAGCTGACCGCTCAGCTCCGTGATCTCTTTGTCCTTGGCTGCCAGCTCTCTATCCTTTTCCTGGACAGCTACGGACACTGCCAGGCTCTTCTCCGTCTCCGCGCTGGTGAGTCGGGCTTTCAGCCGCTCGATCTCCCGATCCTTCTCCGCGAGCTCCCCGTCCTTCTGCGCAAGGGCCTCTTTGTAGGACGCTTCCTGCTCCATCCGGGCAGCTTTGGCCTCCGTCTGGGCCTGTTTCTGCATTTCCAGTTCTCTGCGGCCGATCTCATCGTGAAATTCCCGATCCCGGATCTGATGGACGATCTGGAAATACTCCGCGTTATCCATCTCGAACACCTGTCCGCAGTGCGGGCAAACGATACGATTCATAGTAAACACCTCATGAAGATTAGCTTTGTCATGCGTCTTTTGATCCTTCCCCGGCATCCAGAAGGATCCGCTCCAGGATCTCCCGGTCTGCCGGGCAGAAGTCATACCGTGGGATCTCCCCAGCCGTGATCCACCGCAGATCCTGATGCTCCAGCAGCCGGGGCACGCCGGATACGATGGACGCGCTGTACAGCGTTAGATGCACGGTGAGATCCGGGTAGGCGTGCATCACGTCCAGATACACCGGTCCCACGTCGATCAGAATATCCAGTTCCTCTTTGCACTCCCGGATCAGCGCCTGCGGTCCGGTCTCCCCCGGCTCCACTTTACCGCCCACGAATTCCCAGAGCAGCCCCCGGGCCTTGTGCGCCGGCCTCTGGCAGATCAGAAAGCGCTCTCCGTCCCGGATCAGCGCCGCAACCACTTCTGTCATCTTTTCACCACCCGCTCTGCAAACCTGTTTCCCGGTTCCCATTCCGTTTCTCTCTGCCCACTGTCTTCAATGTGCGGCTTTTGCACTAACCTTCCAGGTCAAAGTTCTCCTGGGCATTAAACACCTTGCAGATTTCCGCATAGTTGCCGAACACGGTTATTTGATCTCCGTTTTGAAAGACGGTGTCCGCTTCCGCCGGAACCGCTTTTCCCCGGTCAACGAGCATGACCAGAATGCCGTGTTCGCTTTTGATGCCGGTTTCCGACAAGGGCACGCTCCGATACTGCTCCGGCACCTGGCGCAGGGTGACCTGGGCAATGCTGTCCTGCCCTATGTAGTCCAGCAGCAGAACACTGTTTTCTTTTTCTCTTTTCATGATCTTGCCCACAAGCCGCTCCAGGAATCGCTCCAGCCACACATGGATCTTCGGAATGCGGCTGAACAGCACGATGCAGGCTACCGCCAGCAGTGGGATCAAGATGCCCAGAATATCCGAAACCGCTTCGGATACCTTAAGAGAGATAAATACATTGACCATGGTGGAGATGATCGTCACGTTGAACACGTACCCGAAGAGCATGATAATCCTTGCCAATCTGCGTCTGGACCGGGACGAAACCAGCAGTTCGCTTTCCCGGGTCGTATAGCCGCATCCGGTCAAAAGAGAAATCACCTGAAAGCGCGCTTTCTCATCGGGCACACCCGTGACCCGGAAGAGCACGGTAAAAAATTCAGATAAAAGCCAATAGATCAGAATGATCACAGAAAAAAGGCTGAACGCGAAATAAATATTCATTCAAATCTCCCTATGGTCTCCCGGCTCTGTCATTCCGGACAGGGCGCCATCCCGCTTTCGTTGGACCGCTCTTATGCTGCTTCATCTGCCCTTACACAATTCCAAAGTACTTCTCAAAGAACACCAGCAGCTTATCGATGATCGTCTGCTTTTTCTCCGCCCGGTTGCCGCCGTCTCCTTACTGCTTTTTTCGCCGCGCTCGCTGTCGAAAAAGCCTATAATAACGCATTGTTATTATAATATAACCCCTTCGCTATTTCAACCAAAAACCGTTCCCCACCCCCCGCCTGTCGCTTCTGGCCGACAGGAAAACAGCAGGACGCCCCGCTGTTCGGGACGTCCTGCCTGTCATGTCCAGTTGTAATGCCGTGTCTTTCCCTTTTAGGGTGTCACGGTG
>ONVR01000124.1 GCA_900321335.1 uncultured Eubacteriales bacterium
CCTTTGACGGCGGCCATCTGGCGGGTCTTGGCGTGTGCGGGGAGTATCTGACCCTGTACCTGCGGGATTACAGCGTCGGAAATGTGGGACGGCTCGTGGTCCTCGGTCCGGGAGGAAAGGAAGAGGCGACCCTGAGCAACGACCAGGAGGTCCGTGCCATGGCCTGCGGCGGCGGCAGCGTATACGTGCTCCGTCCGGAGGGCCTGCAGGTCCTCTCCCGAAAACTGGAACAAAATCAGGTTTATGAAAACGCCGCCGGGGCGGGAAATGTAATTGTACTGGCTGACGGCTCTGCCGCGGTGATCTTTTCCCACTCTGCCCAGGTGTTTTCGTAAGTGTTGAGAGCAAATAATAATTGGGGTTGTACCCGGAGGAAAAAACGATGAAAGTTGGACTTATCATTGACATCGCAATTCTGGTCATTCTGGTCATTTGCGGGTGGAACGGATTTAAAAACGGAATAATCCGCGGCATATGCGGTATAATTGCAGTGATACTGGCCCTCTATGGCGCCTCCGTGGTGTCCAAGATGTATTCCAATGAGTTTACCAGTATGCTCAAGCCCTTTGTGGGCGGCATGATCGACCGGTCCATGGCCAAGGTCCTGGGTACATATGCGGGCGAAGAGGGAGAGGGCGACACATCGGATCCCTCTGCCATCATCGTCCAGAACGAGAAAAACGTGTACGAGGTCTCCTTTGCCACCCTGCGGGATCTGGGGCTGTCCACCAACGCGGCTGACAAGCTGGCCGACGAGGTGGCAGACGGCGTCAGCGCCGTTGGGCGGAATATGAATCAGTATCTGACCAAGCTGTTGTGCCAGCGCGTGTCCTACGTCTGCGTGTTCCTGCTGGCCTTCATTATCCTGGGAGCGATCCTGGGGATCATCGGCAACACCCTGGACATTGTTTTCAGCCTGCCGGGATTGGGCATCGTGGACTCTGTCGGCGGAGCGATCTTCGGCGTGGTCAAGGGACTGCTGATCATTTTTGCCATTGCGATGTTCCTCCGGTATACGGGACTTCTGCTCAAGGAGAACGTCATCGGGCAATCCATTGTCGTCAGCAAGCTGCTCAACAACAATCCGCTGGCGAATCTCATCGGCATCTGACGAAGCCGATTTGTTTCAACCAATCGCATTTTTGTAAAGAGGTGTAATCATGCAGCGAAACTATTGCGCTAGGTGTCATAAAAATCTGGCGGTGATTTACATTACCAAGATTGAAAACGGCACCTCAACCAACGAGGGCTACTGCCTCAAGTGTGCCAGGGAGCTGAACATCAAGCCCGTGGACGAGGTGATCAAGAAAATGGGGCTGACAGACGAAGAGCTGGACAACCTGACAGACGAGATGATGGAGGCCGTGCGGTCCATGGACGAGAGCATGGCCGAGGATAACGGAGACTTTGATTCCGAGGAAGACGGCAGCAAGACCGCCACCTTCCCGTTTCTCAATAAACTTTTCAACGGTCCCGGCGGCCCGGGGAGCGGACAGGGTTACGGCCAGGGAGAGACTGTGCGGCCCAACAGCGAACCGAGAGAGCGGGGCCGGAAAAAGCCCAAATATCTGGACAGCTACTGCAACAACCTGAACCAGCGGGCCGCGGAGGGCAAGCTGGACCGTCTTGTGGGACGGGAAGAGGAGATCGAGCGGGTGATCCAGATCCTCAACCGCCGGCAGAAGAACAATCCCTGCCTTATCGGCGAGCCCGGCGTGGGCAAAACGGCCATCGCCGAGGGCCTTGCCAAGCGGATCTACGAGGGGAACGTGCCCTATAAGCTCCGGGACAAGGAGGTCTACCTCATGGATATGACCGCCATGGTGGCGGGCACCCAATTCCGGGGGCAGTTTGAAGGCCGGATGAAGGGCCTTATCGAGGAGATCAAGGACCGGGGCAACGTGATCCTGGTCATCGACGAGGTGCACAACCTGGTGGGAGCCGGAGACGCGGAGGGATCCATGAACGCGGCCAATATCCTCAAGCCGGCTCTGTCCCGGGGAGAGATCCAGGTCATCGGCGCCACCACCTTTGCCGAGTACCGCAAGCACATCGAAAAGGACTCCGCCCTGGAGCGGCGCTTCCAGCCGGTGACGGTGAACGAGCCTTCCATCGAAGAGTCCATCGACATCCTCATGGGCATCCGGGAGTACTATGAAAACTACCACACGGTGAGGATCCCCGACGAGATCGCCCGTCAGGCGGTTATCCTGTCGGAGCGGTACATCACCGACCGTTTCCTGCCGGACAAGGCCATCGACCTGATCGACGAGGCCTGCTCCGACGTGAACCTGAAAAACGAGAAGATCGCCAACTACAGCACCCTGCTCAAGGAACGGGACGACGTGGCCAAGGAGCGGGAGATGATCCTGTCCAAGGCCGTCACCAGCGACGATTACGAGCGCCTGGCGGAGCTTCGCAGCCGGGATATGCAGATCTCGGAGCAGATCAAGGCCTTTGACGAGGGCGGCTGGCCCCAGCTGGGCATTGATAACCTGGCCCGGGTCATTGAGCTGTGGACCAAGATCCCCGCAAGCTCCATCAAGGAGGACGAATTCAAGCGCCTGGCAGAGCTTGACAAGCGGCTCAAGGAGCACATTGTGGGACAGGACGAGGCCGTAGACACGGTCTGCGCCGCCATCCGCCGGAACCGGATCGGCATTTCCGCCAAGCGCAAACCCGCCTCTTTCATCTTTATGGGCTCTACCGGCGTGGGCAAGACGGAACTGGTCAAGCGTTTGGCTGAGGACATGTTCAACTCCCCCGATGCGCTGCTGCGCTTCGATATGACGGAATTTATGGAAAAGCACACGGTCTCCCGGCTCATCGGATCGCCTCCCGGTTACGTGGGGTATGACGAGGCGGGACAGCTCACGGAGAAGATCCGCAGAAAGCCCTATTCCGTGGTGCTCTTCGACGAGATCGAAAAGGCCCATCCGGACGTGTTGAACATCATGCTGCAGATTCTGGACGACGGACGTCTGACGGACGCCCATGGCCGGGTGGTGAATTTTGAAAACACGGTGATCATCATGACCACCAACGCCGGCAGCGACCGGAAAGAGGGCTTTGTGGGCTTCAACCGGACGGTGAACGAGCAGGGCCGCGAGCGGGCCATGAAGGCGCTCAACGACTTCCTGCGGCCGGAGTTTATCAACCGTGTGGACGCGGTGGTGTACTTCAACCACCTGACGGAAGAGAACTTCCAGGGCATCGCCCGGATCATGCTGGAGGAGCTGAAGACCTCCATGGCTGAGAAGAATCTGGAGCTGACCTACGATGAGAGCCTCATCGACTATCTGGTGAAAAAGGCGTACTCTTACACCTACGGCGCCAGAAACCTCCGCCGCACCATCCAGAGCGACGTGGAGGACGCCGTGGCCAATGAGATCATCGCCAATTACGAGCATCCGATCCATAAGATCGGCGTCACCGTCAAGGATGACAAGGTACAGGTCCTGGGGGTGTAAGAGAACTGCTGCAGGCAGGCCAAGCGCCCGGAAAAGACGCATGAAGACGAACAAAAATCGAAAGGAAGCAGGCGTGACCAATTCGGTCACGCCTGCTTTGTCTGCCTGTCTCCAATGGCGCGGCAAAAACCGCCGCCCGAAAAACGTATGGGCTCAATCCAGGTCCATACCGGATATGGCCTCCGCTGCGGCACTTACAAGGGCGTCCGTGTCGGCACCTTCCAGGTCCAGGCCTGTGGCCTGGATCAGCCGGACATCGTCAATGCCGTAGTAATTCCGGGCAAGGGCCCGGATATATCCGAAACCAAATTCCTCCGGCACATAATTGCCCCCGGCTGTGGTCACAAAGAACAGCCGGCCTGCGCGGCAAAGGCCAAGGGGAACGCCCTCCTGGGTATAGCGGAAGGTGAGCCCAACCACGTTGATCTGCTCGAGATACTGCTTCAGGGCGGCAGGAAAGGAGAGGTCCCAATAGGGAGCCGCGATCACGACGGTTTCCGCCTCTGCAAACTGCCGGGCAAGGTCAAACACCGGGGACTGAAATTCCCCGGCGGCGATCAGCCGGTCCCGCTGGGCAAGAAAATCCTCGTTGACGACGGGAAACGTCATCTCGTGCAGGCGGATCTCCGCATAGGGCCGCTGCAGCCGGGTCAGCAGCTGCTCCGCCAGCTGCCGGGTCCGGGAGGCTTTTCGCACACAGGCATTGATAAACAGGATCGGTCTTTCCATACAGCACCTCGTAACCACCTGAATTTGTCGGAATGATTATACCATCGCCGCCCGATTCGGTCAATGCCGTCTTCGCCTGCTGTGAGAGGGAGCGGAAGCCCCCTCTTATATGGTCAGGGTGCCGCTCTCGTCCTCCAACAGGATCAGGATCTTCTCCTGCTGGCCGGTAACGGCGTTGACGTAGATGAGATAGTGCTGTCCGCCTTCATTTTCACACTTGAACTCATGGCAGAACTTTTCATACTGCCCGTCCGTGGGGATCACGGACAGATCGTGGGAGAGGATGGTCAGAGAGCCGCCCACCTGGTTTGCCGCCGTCTCCCGGTCCACCTCCGCCTCCGGAAGATCCCGCCGGGTGTGGCTCATCACGTAACCGAGACTTTCAAAGCCGGTGATTTCCCCGTTATCCAGGGCAACGGAGACCTTGACGAGATCCGTATAGCAGATCACGTCCTGCTGGCAGTAGGCAAAATTGGCGGTGAGAACGCCGCCGTGCACCATATAGTAGCTCTGGGCCATATCCGAAAACCCCTGTTTTTCCAGATACCGCAGGGCGATGCGCAAAGCGTCTTCCCGGGCGATGTTTTCCCGTTCAATTTTCCGGGGAGAGAGGATGTTGAGCAGAACGCCGCCCTGCCTGGTGATCTCCACGTACTTGTCCGCCCCGTTGATCCGGCAGGAAAAACCGTACACGGGAACGGTGCCGCCGCGCTGCTCACCGGCGGTGAGATCAGACGTCCCCACACCCAAAGCGGCGGCCGCGGCTTTTGCCGCCTGCTCCTGGGAGACCTCCTCCAGATCCGCCAGGAAAACGGGCGTTTTCTGCAGGATGTGCTCGGAGAAGGGACCGTCATAGATCAGATGGGGAATCTCGGGAAACTCGCTCTCGATGGTCTGAATGCTGTCGGAGAGTCGCGGAATCTCCGCCTCCGCACGCTCCAACTCAGACAGGGTGAGCGCTCCCGCATCCACATCGGTCATCAGTGCCTCCAGCTGATCAGCCAGGTCCCTGGCCGCCCGGGCCAGGGCCTGGAGGTTGTCGTACTGCTCCCGTGTGTAGCTTCCGCTTTTGGAGAGCATAAAGGCGTAGTCGCCGATCTTCCCCAGAAAGCCGGAGGTCCTGTCCAGAGCCACGCCGGACAGGGGCAGCTGCCCCATGGCGGCGTGGGCGGACATGGCCTTGCCGTATACGTCGGTACACAGGGCGCTGACCATGGAGGGAGAGGTGGCGTACAGGCTTTTTTCCAGGGCGTTTGAGACCTCCCGCACTCCCGTCACCAGCTGATAAAAGGCGTGGTGATTGCAGTTGTCAAGCTGCCGCTCACACCGGCGCAGACGCAGCTGGGATCGGCAGAGAAAGCCGCCCATAACGCAAAAGGCGGCCAGAAGAAAGGATAGAAGGCGGATCCGCCCACGCTTGCTCATAAAAAACACCTCTTTTGGAACTATTATGTCCCAAAAGAGGTGTTTTATTTACTGTTGAATCTCCAGCGTGGCGGCAATGGCGTTCAGCTCGCCCCAGGCGTCCGTATCGTCGGCGTCACACCCGATGACCAGACACACCGCGCCCCGGTCTGCGTCGATCAGCCAGGCCTGGCAGACGGAATTGCCGTTGCCGGCATAGATCCGCTGGGCCTGATAAACGGTTCCCGGCAGGGCGTCAACGCCCATAAAGGTGATATCCGTATAGTCGATGAAATCGTCCAGATAGGCGGGCTTCAGCGCCGCGGCCTCCCGGTGGGGGATGATCTCCAGAGAGAGAAACGCATCGCCCTTTTCATAGACGGTTTTCCGCTCGTTGACGGCGTTTTCGGCATAGTCCTCCGGTACACGGAGGGTGTACCCGGCGATAAACTCCCCGTCCTGGGTATACGAGCCGCTCTCTTCGGCGGCGTTTTCCACAGCGGCATAGGTCTCCGCGGGCAATTCATCTCCGGTGAGGGGCTGCTGCTCCAGCGCGGCCATCATCCGGCGCCGCTGGATCAGATCGTAGCCCACCATCAGAAGGGCCAGCACCAAAACGAGGCACAGCAGAAAGATCAGCGCCTTTTTTGCCCGCTTCATGCCCGGGTCATCAGCTTTTCCAGACCGGTGCTGATCCGGGAGAGAGTCTCATACCGGCCCAGAATGTGGCAGATCTCCACGGCGCCGCCGGGGGTGACGGCCTGACCGGCCGCGGCGATGCGCACGGGCCACATCAGAGTGGCGTTTTTTACGCCCAGCTTTGCCGCCAGATCGATCAGGGCGTCGTGGATGGTCTCCATGCGCCAGTCCGGAAGATCCTGGAACAGAGGCAGTACGGCAAGAAGCATATCCACGGCAACGGCCTCGTCGCACTTGGACTTCTTGTGGACGAACAGCTCCGTGGAGTAGTCGGGCAGGGCGTTGAAAAAGCCGATCTTTTCGGGGATCTCCGTGAGCTTTTCACACCGGGGCTGGAGCAGCTGGGCCACCTTGGCAGCGTCGATGTTCTCATCGGGCACGGCGCTGCGGATGAAGGGCTCGGCGAGCTTTGCAAACTGCGCCGGATCCATGGCCCGGATATACTCGCTGTTGAAGTAGGTGAGCTTTTCCTTGTCGAAAATGGCGGGAGATTTGGAGATGCCCTTGATGTCAAAGACCTTCACCAGCTCCTCCAGCGAGAAGATCTCCTGCTCGCCGCCGGGGCTCCAGCCCAGCAGCGCCACGTAGTTGAGCACCGCGTCGGTGAGATACCCCTCGGCGATAAGGTCCTCGTAGGAGGGATCTCCGTGCCGCTTGGACATTTTGTTGTGGGCGTCCCGCATGACGGGAGAGCAGTGGATATACGTGGGAATGTCCCAGCCGAAAGCCTTATACAGCAGGTTGTACTTGGGGGCGGAGGCCAGGTACTCGGAGCCCCTGACCACGTGGGTGATGCCCATGAGGTGGTCGTCGATGACGTTGGCGAAATTGTAGGTGGGAAGGCCGTCGGACTTGATGAGCACCTGCTCGTCCAGATCGCTGTTGGGAACGGTGATCTCCCCGAACACCGCGTCGGAGAAGGTGGTCTCCCCCTCGGGGATGATCTGACGGATCACATAGGGCACACCGGCATCCAGTTTTTCCCGGATCTGCTCCGCCGTGAGCTTTGCGCAGTCACAGCTGTGCTTGACGATGGCGCCGTCCTCCGGGGCGTCCTCGTGCTTTTCACAGAAGCAGCGGTAGGCGCCGCCCTTCTCGATCAGCAGTTCCGCATACTTGCCGTACAGATCCCGGCGCTGAGTCTGCACATAGGGGCCCACAGGGCCGCCCACGTCGGGTCCCTCGTCGTGGAGCAGACCGCATTGCCGGAGCGTGCTGTAGATGATATCAACGGCCCCCTCCACGAGACGGTTCTGATCCGTGTCCTCGATGCGGAGGATGAACTTGCCGCCGCCGGACTTGGCGATCAGGTAGGTGTACAGGGCGGTTCGCAGGTTGCCCACGTGCATATAGCCCGTGGGGCTGGGGGCGAAGCGGGTGCGCACCTCTCCTTTGGGGATGCGGCTTTCCATCTGGTCGAACCATGTCATATCCAATGCCATGGGAATCCTTCCTTTCCGTGTGTTATTCGTCGCTTTCGTCAATGAAATCGGGGTTTTCAAAATCGTCCTTGGGAGGCATGCCGCTTCCAATGGGGGCGGTGCCGTTTATAAACTGCATCTCCTGCCACTGCTGATAGCTGATGAGCAGCTGTCGGGGCTTGGAGCCCTCGAAGGGGCCCACGATCCCCAGTTCTTCCATCTGGTCGATCAACCGGGCGGCTCTGGTATAGCCCACCTTCAGGCGGCGCTGCAGCATGGAGGAGCTGGCCTGCTTGGACTCAAAGACCACCTCCACCGCCTGGGGCAGCAGCTCGTCGTAATCGTCCGCGGGGCTTTGTCCGGCGCTGTCCTGCTCCGGCGCCTCCTCCTGGGCCAGCGTGTTTTCGATCTGGCTGATCACGTCCTGGGCATAGTCGGTCTGGCCCTGCTTCTTGACAAAATCAATGACCGCCTCACGCTCCTCGTCGGAGACCCATGCGCCCTGGATCCGCAAGGGCTTGTCGCTCCCGATGGGGGAGTAGAGCATATCGCCGTTGCCCACCAGTTTGTCGGCGTTGCCGCCGGCGTCCAGGATGATCCGGGACTCCAGCGCGTTGGAGACCTTCAGGGCGATGCGGGAGGGAATGTTGGCCTTCATCAGACCGGTAATCACGTCGGCACGGGGGCTCTGGGTGGCCACCACAAGGTGCATGCCGGCGGCACGGCCCATCTGGGCGATACGGACGATGGAATCCTCCACCTCTTTCTTGGCCACCATCATCAGATCCGCCAGCTCGTCGATGAACACCACGATCTGGGGCAGAACGGGGCGGTCCGGATCCTCCAGACGGCGGACGTAATCGTTGTAGCCCGCCAGATCCCTGGCAGTGGTCTCGGCAAAGAGCCGGTAGCGCTTGAGCATTTCCGTCACCGCCCACTGCAGGGCGCCTGCCGCCTTTTTCGCGTCGGTGACCACAGGGATCAGCAGATGGGGAATGCCGTTGTATACCTTGAACTCCACCATTTTGGGGTCCACCATGATAAAGCGGACCTCGTCGGGCTTTGCTTTGTACAGAATGCTCAGGATCATGGAGTTGAGGCACACGGACTTACCGGAGCCGGTGGTACCGGCCACCAGCAGGTGGGGCAGCTTGGAGATGTTGCCTACGATCTCGTCCCCCGCGATGCTGCGGCCGATGGCAAAGGTCAGCTTGGAGGAGGCGTTTTTGAAGTTGTCGGATTCGATGATCTCCCGGAGGTACACGCTGCTGATTTTGGCGTTGGGGACTTCAATGCCAACGGTGGAGATCTTGTTGGGCATGGCGGCGATGCGCACGCCGGAGGCACCGATGGACAGGGCAATGTCGTCGGCCAGATTGGTGATCTTGCTGAGCTTGACGCCCGGCTCCAGCTCCGCCTCGTACCGGGTTACCGCCGGGCCGCGGGTGTAGTCGCAGATCTTTACGTTCACGCCGAAGCTCCGGAAGGAGGACTCCAGCCGGTCGGAGTTTTCCAGCATCTCGTCGTAGCCGCTGTCCAGGGCAGCCATGCCGTTGGGCGTGAGCAGTTCAACAGGCGGGAAAATGTAGCCGGTGCTGTCCACCGCAGGGGTGTCGATCTCCATGGGTTCGATCTTTTCCCCGACCGGAGGCGTCTCCGGCTCCGGCAGGTAAGTGTCGATGTCGGTTTTGCTCAGGGTGCTGTTCTGGGGAGCGGTGGATTCGGCGGGCCGAACCGGCTCAGGATCCTCCGGGACATCCGGGACAAGAGGTTCCGGCGCCTGAAGAGGCGATTGGACGGGTGCGGCAGTCTTTTTTCCGGTCTCGCCGGCCGTGTGGCCCGCGTCAAAGGGCCTTCCGCCCCCGTGGTGGGGTTTGGGGGCCTGCCGGATGGGCGTCTCCATAAAGGGAATGTCCAGAGGAATGTCCTCGTCGGCGTCTGCCAGCGTCGAGCTGCGCCGCTTGCCGGAGACCGGCTCCTCTCCGATGGGCTCGATGCTGCGCTTTTCAATGCCATCCGCGGACTCCACCCCCGTTATGTAGAAGGGAGCCGCAGGGCGTTTGGGCTGTTCCAGGGGAACGGGAGGCGTCACGGGCGTCACGGGCGTCACGGGCGTCTTTGCCGGGACGGACGGGGTCACATCGTCCACGGGAATGTCAAAATCGCTCTTTTTTCGGCGCCGCTGCCGCGTCTGGGGATCAGATGGTGCGGGTTCCTGCCGGACCGGCTGGGTTGGCTGTGAGGGCACAGCGGGCGGGGCAGGCTTTTCCGGCTCCTCGGGGTAGACATACTCCTTTTTCGGGCGCTTTTTATAGGAATCGGCGATGTCGGCGATGGTTTTGTTGATGGAGATCAGAATCAGCAGGATGGTGAGCACCACCAGGATAAAGATACCGCCGAACCGGCTGAAAAACTGGGTCAGCACGATGGCCAGACTTCCGCTGAGTACGCCGCCGGATTTGACGGCAAGACCCGTCTCCCACATGCGCTTGAAGTACAGCCCGTCGAACTTGATGCTCTCGGCCCTGGCAAACACATGGATCAGGGCGCCCAGCACCAGACTGAGCAGGATGGCGCAGAAGACCCGCAGCCGGACGGGGTGGCCCCGGTGGAAGGCCAGGATCACGCCGCTTGCCAGGAAGGAGAAGGGCATGACGTAAAAGCCATAGCCCAGGGTCCCCTTGAGGAATTTGGTGAACAGGCCGATAAACAGGGCGTTGTCGTTGAAAAAGCCGATAAAGCAGAAAATGGCCAGCAGAAAACACACCCCGGCGCCGATTTCCCGGCGAAGGGGATTTTTGTGCTCAAATTCCGCAATGATCTCCTGCCGCCGTTTGTCGGAATCCGCGGCTCTGGCACCGGAGGCGCTTGCGGCTTTGGAGCGGGTCCCGGCAGCGCCGGAGCCGGCTTTGCCGCCGGTTTTTCCTTTCGTTGTTTTTTGGGTGTTGCTGGATTTTTTGGATTGTGCCATGGATGTTTACTCCGTTTTCAGATAAAGATTGAGACGATCAGCACCGTGGCGCCGAGGGCCCAGCAGTAGTAGGAAAATACCTTGAACTTTCCCCGTTTCATCAGGTTGGACATGACGTTGATCGCCAGGATCCCCACGGCGGCGGCGATGACCATGCCGATGAGATAGGCCGGGACGCTTGCCCAGACGATCCCGCTTTTCATGGCGGAGAACAGGGACAGGATCGTGGAGCCCAGCACTGCGGGAATGGACATGAGCAGGCTGTAGCGGACGGCAAAGTTCTTCTCCAGACCGAAGGCTCTGGCCACGGAGATGGAGGTGCCGGACCGGGACAGGCCGGGGAACAGGGCAAAGGCCTGGGCAACGCCGATGATCAGCGCGTCCAGAAGCGTCATGGTCCTGGCATTCTTGCGGCCGTTGACGATGAACCGCTCGGCTATGTACAAGATGCCGCCCGTAACCAGCAGGGCAAAGCCGATAAAGCCCGTTTTGTAGTACAAAGACTCGATCTTGCTCTTGAAGGGCAGAGCCAGAAACAGGGGCAGGGTGCTGATGATGATCATGACCACCATGCGCACGTTGGGCATCATCCGCTGACCGTCGGCGGGATTTTCCCGGTCGCCCCGGGCAAAGTTCACGCAACCCTGGATCATATCCCGCAGATCCTTCCGGTACACATAGCAGATGGACACCAGCGTGCCGAAGTGAAGCAGTACGTCGAAGAACAGATGGCCCTCTGTGCCGGAGAGCTTGAAGATATTTTGCAGGATCGCCAGATGACCGGAGCTGGATACCGGCAGAAACTCGGTGATCCCCTGTACAATGGCAAGTAAAATTGCTGCTAAGATTGTCATAACTGTTCCTCCTGCTGCAGATTTGGACCGTTTTGACGATACGTATCCATAATAAAGTAATTATAGCAAAAAAGAGGGGGAAATGAAAGGGGGTTTCCGCACTTTTCTTGAAAGAAAAGCGCGGAAAGAGAGGCCCCCGGCTTCTCAGCCGGGATCCTCTCCGGGGCATTTTTCCCGAATCTGGCGGTGCAGCCAGCCCAGGGCGTCGGACAGCCCGCCGATCCTGTCGATCAGGCCGCAGGAGACGGCCTCCTCTCCGTAGAGGACCGTGCCCACGTCGTTGGCAAGCTCCCCCGTGTTCATCATCATGGAGACAAACTGCTCCCGGCTGATCCGGGAATTGCCGGTCACAAAGCGGACGATCCGCTCCTGGATCCGGCTGAAATAGTGATAGGTCTGGGGCGAACCGATCACCACCCCGGTGAGCCGCACCGGATGGATGGTCATGGCAGCGGAGGGGGCGATGAAGGACCGCTTGGCCGCCACCGCCAGGGGCACGCCGATGGAGTGACCGCCTCCCAGAACCAGAGAAGCCACAGGCTTGGTCATGGTGGCGATGAGCTCGGCGATGGCCAGCCCCGCCTCGATATCGCCGCCCATGGTGTTGAGCATGATCAAAAGACCGTCGATGTCCTCTGCCTCCTCCACAGCGGCCAGCTGGGGCAGGACGTGCTCATACTTGGTGGTCTTGGTGTCGTCCTGGAGGACCTGGTGCCCCTCGATCTGCCCCACGATGGTGATGCAGTGGATCCGGGCCCCGGTGGTGACGGAGCCCATATCTGAGATCTCGTCCCGGCGTTTCTGATCGCTGCTTTTTTCTTCGTCCATAAAAATCACCTCTGGGGCTTAGTATTGGCCCCGGAGGTGGTTTTCATGTGCATTTTTTACCGGCAAAGCTCGAGGATCGCCTGGGTGAACATTTTGGCGCTGAGCAGCAGCACGTCGATGGGCATCCGCTCGTCATCCCCGTGCATGCGGCTGTCATAGCCGGGCATCTCGCAGCCGAAGGCCACGCCGCCCTCGATATCGTGGACGTAGGTGCCGCCGCCGATGGCAAGGCATCGGCCCGGATCGCCTGTATAAGCCTCATAAATCTCCAGCAGGGTCCTGACAAATACGGTGTCCGGCGCCGTGTAGTGGTAGCTCGTCAGGGAGCTGTCCTCAAAGACCTGGATGCCGCAGGCACTCAGCGCCCTGGTAAAGGTTCCGGCAACGGCGTCCCCGTCCGCGCACAGAGGCATGCGGATATCGCAGCTGCCGAAAACGCCCGTGTCCGTGAGTTTGAGCACGCCGAAGTTGAAGGTCAGCGCGCCCGTCTCCTCGTCGGCGCAGGCAATGCCCAGGATCTGTCCGGCCAGGTCCCCGTGGGGCATCAGCCCGGCCAGGGCCCGGATCACCCGGGTGCTGTCGCAGTCGTCCAGAGGCATGGCGGCCAGAAGGGTCAGCAGGGCTGTCTGGGCGTTGACGCCCGCCTCCGGCGTGGAGGCGTGGGCGGCCTTGCCGGCAACGGCGATCTCGATGGCTCCGTCTGCTTCCCTGCAGGTCACGGACACATCCCCGGGGGCAAATTTGGCCACGTACTGCTCCACGGTTTCCCGGTCAAAGCCTGTCACCAGCGCACAGGCGTCCTTGGGGACGATGTTGCCCGTGGCGCCTCCTGTGAGGGAGAGCACCCGGCATGCGGCGGTTTCCGGTTCCCATTTGCGGCCGAAAGCGGGAGCGTAACGCCCTTTTTCAAAGTTCACAACGGGGTAGTTCCCGTCCGGGGTGAACACCATGGGAGGAAAGGGCTCCTTCTGCCGGTAATAGGCGATGTCGGAGCTGCCTGTCTCCTCACAGGAGCCCAGGATCAGCCGGCAGTTTTTCGTCAGCTCCGGCGCGATGGCCCGGGCAGCCCTTAGGGCATAGTAGGCCGCCACGGCGGGGCCCTTGTCGTCGGACACGCCCCGGCCGTAGACTACAGCGTCCTCTCTGCGCATGGTAAAGGGATCTGAGGACCAGCTGTCGGATACGGCTACCGTGTCCAGATGGGCCAGAATGCCCAGAACGGTCTCGCCGTCGTTTAAGTTGGCGGTGACCACGTGATTGTCAAAGTTACAGGGGGCAAAGCCGTCCCGGCGGAACATCTCCTCCGCCCGGGCCAGGACCCTGGCGCAGCCCTCGCCGTAGGGCTTGCCGGGCAGAGCCTCGGAGCGGACGCTGTTGATGGATACCAGATCCGCCAGATCTGCCAGCAGCTGCTCCCTGTGTGTCTCAAACCAGGCGTCGATCCCGGCCTTGTACTCACTTCTCATCGTAGATCGCCTTTACACCCTTGTAGGTCATGTAGCAGTCGTATTTGGCCACCAGCTCGTAGGGTGCGTGCATGCTCAGCACGGGTACGCCGGCGTCGATGGTGTCGATGTTGCGGTTGGCCATGTACTTGGCCACGGTGCCGCCGCCGCCCTGGTCCACCTTGCCCAGCTCGGCCATCTGCCAGATGACTCCGGCCTTGGCAAACAGCCCGCGGAGCTTGGCTACGATCTCGGCAGAGGCGTCGCTGGAGCCGGACTTGCCACCGTGACCGGTAAACTTCAGAATGCCCATGCCCTTGTTGAACTCCGCGGCGTTGCGCTTCTCGGAGACCTCGGGATAGTTGGGGTCAAAGGCGTTGCACACGTCAGCGGACAGGCAGAAGGATTTTTCCAGGCAGTGGCGCAGCTTGCAGTTCTGGGCGTCGCACAGATCCTCCATAAAGGTCTCAAAGGCGCTGGACTGCATACCGGATACGCCGTCAGAGCCCACCTCTTCCTTGTCGGCCAGAACGCAAACGGCCGTTTTTTCCGGTCCGTTGATATCCAGAATGGCCCGGAGCTCCGCATAGGCGCAGGAGCGGTCGTCGTGGCCGTAGCTTGCGATCATGGAGCGGTCAAAGCCCACGTCTTTGGCTTTATAGGCGGGCACGGCGTGAAGCTCTGCGGAGAGGAAGTCCTCCTCGCTGATGTCATAGTGCTCCTTGAGATAGTTTAGAACCGTCAGCTTGAAGCGGTCCTTGTCCTCCTCACCGCCGGAGGGCAGAGAGCTGATGGTCAGATTCAGATTCTCACCGGAAAAAGCCTCGCCCAGGGTCTTTTTGACCTGGTCCTTCCCCAGATGGGGCAGCAGGTCCGTAATGACGAAGATGGGGTCATTCTCCTCCTCGCCGATGGCCACGGGCACCACCGTGCCGTCCATCTTAACCACAACGCCGTGGAGCGCCAGGGGAATGGTCACCCACTGGAACTTCTTGACGCCGCCGTAGTAGTGGGTCTTGAACATGGCCATGCCGTTGTCCTCGTACAGGGGGATCTGCTTGAGGTCCAGCCGGGGAGAGTCCACGTGGGCCGCGGCGATGTTTGCCCCCATGGACAAAGGCGCCTTGCCCACTACGGCCAGGAACAGAGATTTGCCCCGGACGGAGCGATACAGCTTGTCGCCGGGGGCAATGGGATCACCGGCTATGTAGGGCCTGAAGCCTTTGGCCTCGGCCAGGGCGATGGCGGTGCAGACAGCCTCCCGCTCGTCCTTGGCGTGGTTGAGAAAGTCCTTGTAATCCTCGCAGTAGGCGTCGGAGACCTTTTTCTCCTCGTCGGAGAGCAGGTCCGAGACGTGCTTTTTGGTGTAGAACAGTTCTGACATATCTTTATCTCCTTCTCTGTAGATTACGCTGTGTACTGGGAAAATATATTCAGGCACTTGGCCGTGAATTCCTCTCTTGTCATGGTGCCGTCGTTTTCGATGACCCGGTCGCAGTGGTCGGCAAAGTAACGGTCGGACTTCTGGGCGTCGATGCGCAGCAGGGCATACTCCCGGGAGATGTGCTCCCGGGCCATGATCCGCTCCGCCCGGAGCTCCCGGGGAGCGGTGATGGCTACGGTCACGTCGCAGCTGGCGGCCAGGCCGCTTTCAAACAGGCCGATGGCGTCGATGGCGGCCAGAGC
>ONVR01000027.1 GCA_900321335.1 uncultured Eubacteriales bacterium
AATCCTGCCGAAATGTTCAGAAACGGACGGCGGGAGCGTTTTGACTGTTGAAACCCGCTGACGGCCGTTCTACAATGGCCGGGGACCGGGAACACGGACCGGTCTTCGGGAGGCATTGTCTATGTGGTTTGTCTATATTCTCATCTCCGCCATATTCTCCGCGGCGTCCACGATTTTTATCAAGCTGGGGGTCCGGCATACGGACTCCACACTTGCCACCGGGATCAAAACCGTGGTGGTCACGGTGCTGTCCTGGGCTGTGGTTTTCGCCACGGGCCTGCAGGGGGAGCTGGGGAGCATCAGCGGCCGGACCATGCTGTTTCTGGTCCTGTCCGGTCTGACGACAGGGGGCTCCTGGCTGTGCAACTACGGCGCGCTGAAGCTGGGAGAGGTGGACACCATGGTCGCGGTGATGCGCTGCGGCATGGTGCTGGCCGTGATCTTTTCCTTTATCTTCCTCCGGGATCCGTTTTCGGTGATGAGCGTGGTGGGGATCGCCTTTATTCTGGCGGGGGCCCTGTTGATGATTGACCGGCGCAGCCGTTCCTCCGGGGCGCCTGTAAGCAAAAAATGGCTGCTTCTGGCCCTGGGAGAGATGCTCTTTGCCAGCACCACCACCATTTTGGGCAAGGTGGGGATCACCGGCGTCAACTCGAACCTGGGCACCGCCATCCACTCCGTAGTCGTGCTGGTGATGACGGCGGGACTGGTGGCCGTCACGGGCAAATGGCGGCAGATCCCCGCCATCCCCAGACGGGAGCTGCTGTTTATCGTCCTGTCCGGTGTGGCCAGCGCCGTGACCTGGCTGACCTACTATCGCGGTCTGCAGCTGACCATGGCCAGCATCGTCGCGCCGGCGGACAAGCTCCTGTCCGGAGCGGCCGCCGTGGTCATGGCCTATTTCGTCTTCGGCGAGCGGCTGACGAAGCGCTCCGCCCTTGCCCTGGGCTGTGTGGCGGCGGGAACCGTGTGTATGATCCTGTAAAAGGAGAAAAGAATGGAACAGCTTAAAGAAATCCGGCAGTACTGGAATATGCGCGCCGACGGCTACGGCGAGGCGATTCGGGAGGAGCTGAATTCTCCCGGGGCCCTGCAGTGGCGGGAGCGCTTTGAAAAGCTCCTGCCGCCCCCGCCGGCAAAGGTGCTCGATTGCGGCATGGGCCCCGGCTTTTTCACCTGTATCCTGGCGGAAATGGGCTATGCCGTATGGGGCGTGGACTACAGCGACGGCATGGTGGAGCAGGCCGGGAAAACCCTGGCGGCGCTTGGCCTGACGGCGCAGCTGCAGCAGATGGACGCCCAGCATCTGACGTTCCCGGATGGATACTTCGACGCCGTGGTTTCCCGGAATCTCCTGTGGAATCTGGAGCAGCCGCGCCTTGCCTATGAGGAGTTCCGGCGGGTGCTCAAGCCGGGAGGCCTGGTGATCGTGGAGGACGGCAACTTTTATCTTCGCCTGCACGACGAAGACTACGCGGCCCTCTCCGATGAGATCGGCAGACGCATGGAGCAAAACCAACTGGAAAAACCGAAGCATTACGCCCCGGGCAGCAAGGAGCTTCAGCAGTTCCGGGAGATGGAGCGGATCGCCGGGAGCCTGCCTTTGAGCGCCATACGCCGTCCCCAGTGGGACGTGGAGACGCTTCTGGAGCTGGGCTTCGGGCAGCTCGGCGTAGAGTCCGCCTCCGTGGAGGCGGCGGGAAAGAACCTCCCGGCCCAGTATATCGTGACCGCCTGGAAAAAGACGGTGAACTGGGAGACGGTGCTCTTCTGCGGCGCGCCGCCCAAGGGCTGATTTTTCACGCTTTTATCGTTGCAATGCCGCCCCCGGTGTGCTATAATGCCCGGTGGAAACCCATCGGAGGGCAAGCCATTGACAAAATGACAGGCCGGATAAGATGGCGGGGTGAGATACCCGCGTCCTATCCGGCCTTTTTATGGAGGCGGCAATGAACAAGACATTGGATCTGACACAGGGGAAGATACTGGGGCCTTTTCTGCGCTTTACGCTGCCGATCCTCTTTGCGCTGTTTCTGCAGGCCATGTACGGCGCGGTGGATCTGCTGATCGTAGGAAAATTTGCCCAGGCGGCGGACGTGTCCGCCGTGTCCACCGGGTCCCAGATCATGATGACCATCATGGGCGTGATCAGCGGCCTTGCCATGGGCACCACGGTTTTTCTGGGCCATAAAATCGGGGAGAAGAGTCCCCGGGAGGCCGGACAGATCATCGGCAGCGGCATCATGCTCTTTACCGTCGTGGGCGCGGCCCTGACAGTGGCCGTGCCCCTGGCGGCAGTGGCCCTGTCCCGGCTCATGCGGGCGCCGGCGGAGGCGTTTTCCCAGACGGTGTCCTATCTGCGCATCTGCGGGGTGGGTACCATCGTGATCATGGCCTACAACCTGGTGGGCAGTATTTTCCGGGGCATGGGGGACTCCCGCACGCCCCTGATCACCGTGGCCATCGCCTGCCTGGTCAACATTGCCGGGGATCTGGTCATGGTGGCCTGGCTCCATCTGGGCGCCGGAGGCGCCGCGGCGGCAACGGTGTTTGCCCAGCTGGTGAGCGTGGCCGCGTCCCTGCTGCTGATCCGCAGGCGGGAGCTTCCCGTGACCTTTGAGCGGCGCATGATCCGGTGGGACGGGGGCGTGATCCGAAAGATCGTGTCTCTGGGAGCGCCCATCGCCCTGCAGGATCTGCTGGTGGGGATCTCATTTCTGGTGGTCCTGTCCATCGTCAACGCCCTGGGCCTGACGGCTTCGGCAGGGGTGGGGGTGGCGGAAAAGGTCTGCGCCTTTATCATGCTGGTGCCCTCGTCCTTTATGCAGGCCGTGTCCGCCTTCGTGGCCCAGAACCGGGGCGCCGGCCGGATGGACCGGGTCAACCGTTCCCTGGTGTACGCCATTCTGGTGTCCACCGGCATCGCGGTGATCCTGTTTTACTTCTCCTTTTTCCAGGGGGATATGCTGGCCGGAATCTTTGCCAAGGATCCGGGGGTCATTTCGGCGGCAGCCCGGTACCTCAACGCCTACGGCGTGGACTGCCTGATGGTCTGTACCCTGTTCTGCTTTATCGGCTACTTCAACGGCATGGAGCACACCACCTTCGTCATGATCCAGGGGCTCATCGGCGCCTTCTTCGTCCGTGTGCCGGTGTCCTTCCTCATGAGCCGGATCCGGCCCGTTTCCCTGTTTTACATCGGCCTTGCCACCCCGTGCTCCACGGTGGTGCAGATCCTCATGTGCGTGGGCTTTCTGCTGTATCTGAAAAAGCGAAAAAAGATCGCATAAAAAAGCGCCCTGCCGAAACCGTCCGGCAGGGCGCCTGCTGTTTATCGTTCAAACCGGCGGAACACCAGACAGGAGTTCTGACCGCCGAAGCCGAAGGAGTTGGACATGGCTGCGCCGATGGGCTGCCTTTGGGCCTGGGGGCCAACAAAATCCAGATCAAAGGCGGGCGCCGTCAGATTCATCGTGGGGGGCAGGATCCCGGTTTCCAGGGCCTTGAGACAGGCGATGGCCTCGGTGATGCCCCCGGCCCCCATCATGTGGCCCGTGGCGCCTTTGGTGGAGCTGATCTTGACCCCGGCGCCGGAAAACACCTGCCCGATGGCGGCGGCCTCCGCCCGGTCCCCCGCCTCGGTGCCCGTGCCGTGGGCATTGACATACCCCACGTCCTGCGCCCGGAGACCGGCCGCGGCCAGGGCGCTTTCCATACAGGCGGCGGCCCGGCTCCCCGACGGCTCCGGATCCGTCACGTGATAGGCGTCGTTGTTGTTGGCCCACCCGGCCAGTTCCCCGTAGATCACGGCGCCCCGGGCCCGTGCGTGGGACAGGGTCTCCAGCACCAGCGCGCCGCCGCCCTCTCCGATGACGAAGCCGCTGCGGTCCCGGTCAAAGGGGCGGCAGGCCCCTGCCGGGTCGCCGTTGCACCGGGAAAGGGCGTGGGCGTTGGACAGGGAGTAGATCACAAGGGGGCACAAAATGGACTCGGCTCCCACCACTAAAACGGCCTCGGCGCTGCCGGACAGCAGCATGGCCGCCCCGGCCCCCACGGCGTCAGAGCCGGAGGCGCAGGCGGTGGAGATGGTCAGGCTGGGACCGCAGATGCCCCGGCTGATGGCGATCTGGGAAGCGGCGATGTTGCCCAGGATCTTTGGGACGAAGCGGGGCCCCACGTTCTTGTGGACGGCCCGGGTCAGGGCCTCCTGGGTGTCCGCGGTGGTGGCGATGCCCGCCATGGCGGTGCCCATGACGATGCCCATCCGCTCCGGCGGCGCGGGCAGGGTCGGCCCCAGCGCCTCCTCCGCGGCAGCGTAGGCAAACTGGGTGAAGGCGTCCGTCTGCCGGAGCAGGGCTTTGGGCAAAAGCTGCTCCGCCGGAAAATCCCGGACCTCCGCCGCGATCTGCACGGCCAGATCCTTGGGGTCGAACCGGGTGATGGGCCCGACGCCGCCGCGTCCCCGGATCAGATTGTCCCAATATTGCTCCACCCCGGTGCCGATGGGCGTCACAGCCCCCATGCCGGTGATCACGATGGTCTCTCTCATGGTCCCTCCCTATGGCTTTACAAATGGCGTCTGCCATTGTATAATAGCAAAAACGGATAAAATCGGAAAAAACGGGGACAACGCGGATCACGATCCGCCGCCGTTTTTCTTCAGTATACCAACAGAGAAAACCGCTGTCAACGGAGGGACGCCTGTGGATCTGAACCAAATACGCAGTTTTCTGGCCGTCACCCAGACGCTGAACTTTACCAACGCCGCCCGGCAGAACGGCGTGCCGCAATCCACCATCAGCCGCCAGATCAGCGATCTGGAGAGCCAGCTGGGGGTCCGGCTGTTTTACCGGACTCGGCGTGACGTACAGCTGACCCAGGAGGGAAGGACCTTCCTTCCCTACGCTTTGGAGATGATGGAGGCCTCGCAAAAGGGGGCCTTTGCCGTCAGACAGCTCCGGGATGGGGCGGCGGGCCGGCTTTCCCTGGCCACCATCGCCGCAGGGGAGCGCTTTTTACAGGCGTGTCTGGCGGATTTCGGACGGCAGTACCCGGATATCGTGGTGGATCTGACCTATGTGTCCGGGGGCGAGGCCCTGCTGGAGGAGGGGAAGGACCCCTACGACTTTCACTTCATGTACGAGGACATGCTTCCGGAGAGCGAGGAGTTCGACACGGCGCTGACCTACCGGGACACCCTGTGCCTGGTGGGCAGAGAGGGCGATACCTCCCTGGCGGCGCTGCCGAACAGCCGGATCCTTCTGCTCTCGGAGAGCGAGAGCCCCATTCTTTACATGCACGCCATGGCCTTTTTCCGGTCCCGGCGGTTTGCCCCCAACGTCATCAATGAGGCCGACGACGTGCGCTCCGTGCTGCTGGGCGTCCGGGCGGGGCTGGGGGTGACGATCCTGCCCAGGACCCAGGCGGAGGAGTGCGGCGGCGAGCTTGCGACAGTGCCGCTGGATCTGGAGATCGGCTACGGGGCGGCCTGGCGCCGGAGCCTGCTCAACCCGGCGGCCCGGCTGTTTTTACAGGTACTCAAAAGTCACGCGGCGGGCTGACTGCCGCGGGAGAGGGAAAATGATTGCAGGAGGAGATCTTATGGGAAAGATGCGCTACGACTATTCGATTCTCGGGGAGCTGGACCTGGAGCTGCCGGCCATCGGCGTGAAGTTCAGCTTCTTCCGGCCCACCGACGTGCCGGAGCTGGAAAAGGACACCCACATGTCCCTGTGTGAGCTGATGAAAAAATGTCAGGTGGAGAACCGGCCCTTCTACTTCAGCCGGGAGCACGACGAGACCTGCGTGGGCAAGATCATCCTGGGCATGGAGCAGATGGCTCCCGTTGGGAAAAGCGGGCAGATCGGGCCCCGGCTGGGGGTGTTCGACGACGCCCGGGCCAACGAGCACGTGTATCAGTCCGTGCCGAAAATGGAGTCCGGCGTGGTCAACTACGTGTCCTTTGCCCCTGTGGATCAGCTGACCTTTGAGCCGGACGTGCTCATCGTCAGCGCCAAGACCACCGTGGCGGAGATCGTCATGCGGGCGGCCACCTACTCCACGGGCATGAGCTATAAATCCTGCTGTACCCCCGTCATGGGCTGCGCCTGGATGCTGGTACAGCCCTACCGGTCCGGGGAGGTCAGCTACATCGTCCCGGCTCTGGTTCACGGACCCCACGGCCGCCAGCTCTGGCCGGCGGACAACCTGGTGGTCAGCGTGCCCCATCACTGGATCCCCGTGGTGCTGGACAATCTGCGCCGCATGTCCTTCGAGCTGTCGGGGCACGAGAGCAAGCAGAAATACTACGACGAGTTCGGCGGGATCCTGGCAGATCTGGCGGTGGAATCCCAGAACCCGTGAGTTGACAACAGCAAACGGCCGGACAGGAAAGCCCTGTCCGGCCGTTTTTTATTTGTCCTGCTCCAGCATCTCCAGAAACTTCCGGTGGAGCTCCGGAAATTTGCGTTTGATGGACATGGGGCCGTATTCCAGACCCGGCTGGTTGCCGTCGGGGCTGAAGTAGTGCTGACTTTTCCCGGTGTAGCACACCTCGCCCGTGTCGGTGTTGCGGATCTCATAGACAAAGCCGATCCGCACCCCGGTGTATTCCACCAGACGCACCTCCACGGAGAACGGGTCGTCAAACCGGAGAAAGCCCTTGAAGTGCTCCTCCGCGGAGACGGCGGGGATGATGATCCCCATCTTCTCCATCTCCCTGTAGGACATGATCTTCGCGCTGATCCAGTCCATGCGGGCGTCCTCCAGAAACCGCAGGTAGTTGGAGTGATGCACCACGCCCATCCGGTCCGTCTCGTAGTACCGGACCCGCCGGCAATACGTCCAGCTCATGGCTCACGCCCTCTGGAGCAGGCCGTTCTCCAGGTCCCGGGGCGCCTGCTGCTTCATGACGTAGTGCTGCTTTTTGCCCGTGGCCGTCCGGGGAATGGCGTCCACGATCCGGTAGTACCGGGGCCGCTTGTAGAAGGAC
>ONVR01000145.1 GCA_900321335.1 uncultured Eubacteriales bacterium
ATCAACATCGAGGACCTCATTTCCATCGGCACCATTGGGCTGATCAAATCCATCAACACCTTCAATGCCGGGAAAAACATCAAACTGGCCACCTATGCCTCCCGGTGTATTGAAAACGAGATCCTCATGTATCTGCGGAAGACCAGCAATCAGAAGACCGAGGTCTCCATTGACGAGCCTCTCAACACCGACTGGGACGGCAACGAGCTGCTGCTGTCCGACGTCTTGGGCACCGACGCGGACCTGATCATCCAGCCGCTGGAGGAGGATGTGGACCGAAAGCTCCTGATGGACGCCATTGCCAAACTCAGCCGGCGGGAACGCGCTATCATCACCATGCGCTTCGGCCTCGGCGGGCGTCAGGCCTGTACCCAGAAGGAAGTGGCAGACAAAATGGGCATCAGTCAGTCCTACATCAGCCGCCTGGAAAAGCGGATCATCTCCCGTCTGCGAAAGGAGATCATCCGCAACACGTAACATCTCCCGAAAACAAGACAAAAACCCCCGTATTATGCGCACGCCTCCGGGAATACTTCAAGTATAAAAGCATTCCCGGAGGCGAGGATATGACAGGCAAGGTGGAGATCTGCGGCGTGAACACGTCACGCCTAAAGGTGCTGAAAAACGAGGAGACGGCGGCGCTGCTCATCCGGTGCAAGCAGGGCGACGAAAAAGCCCGGGAGGAGCTGATCGCCGGCAATTTGCGGCTGGTGCTCTCGGTGATCCAGAAATTCACCAACCGGGGCGAGAATGCCGACGACCTGTTCCAGGTGGGCTGCATCGGTCTGATCAAAGCCATTGACAACTTTGACACCGGCCTCAACGTGAAATTCTCCACCTACGGCGTCCCGATGATTATCGGTGAGATCCGGCGGTATCTGCGGGACAACAGCGCCATCCGTGTGTCCAGGAGCATGCGGGACACCGCCTATAAGGTGCTCCAGGCCAAAGAGCGTCTGACCGGTGAGCTGGGCCGGGAGCCCTCCATTGAGGAGCTGTCCCGGGCCGTGGATACCCGCCGGGAGGACGTGGTCTTTGCCATGGACGCCATAGCCGATCCCGTGTCCCTGTACGAGCCTCTTTTCAGCGAGAGCGGGGAAAACTACTGCGTCATGGACCAGATCCGGGACACCAAAAACACCGACGAGAGCTGGCTGGAGCAGATCGCCCTGTCCGACGCGGTGAAAAAGCTCTCCGACCGGGAGAAGCAGATCCTGTCCCTGCGCTTTTACAGCGGCAAGACCCAAATGGAGGTGGCCGCGGAGATCGGCATCAGCCAGGCTCAGGTCTCCCGTCTGGAAAAGGCCGCCATCCGTCAGATCAAAAAAGAACTGTAAAAATTCCCCTCTCTGCCGACATCTGGCAGAGAGGGGAATTCCGATGTGAAGGGAACGGTCAATCAAGGAGGCCGCACATGCCATATCAGGAGCGATTATCTGGCAACAAGCAGGAAAATCATCCGGAGGATGTGGGTATGCTTACAGCTTAACACCCTTGACGCAGAAGATCCTGTGATCCGGTTCTCCCGCCTCTTTCTTCGGCATTTCAAAGGCGCCTCCATAGAATCCGGCGGTGATATCGCCGGCAACGCGCATATCAACACTGACCCGGTCAAAGCCGAGCTGAAGCATCAGATCGACGTCCCACTGGGGGCGGACCTGCTGCGTGATACTCAGTTCTCTTGTAATATCGTTGCGTTCCCGGATCATGTCCGGGCGGGTACCGATGGTTTTGAAGTCGCTCTTTTCCCAGGCCGCGTTATTGCGTTCCGTCACCCCGCTGTCGTCCTGACGACGGAACATATGCCCGTAATTGGCGTCAAAGTTGATAACCACGCCGCCCGGTGCAAGCAGACGAAACCACTGCTGATAGACTTTTTCCGGTGCCGGAACCGTCCAGGTCATGTTTCGGGACACGATAAAATCAAAGGATTCATCGGAGAACGTCATCTCCTGGGCATCCATCTGCAGAAACGTGACGGGCGGGTAATGCAGAAGCTTCGCATTTTGTTCCGCCTGCTGTACCATATCGTGTGAATAGTCAATTCCCGTCGTTTCACAGCCGAGTTCCGCCAGCATGAACGCAAAAAACCCGGCTCCCGTACCGCAGTCCAGAGCTCTTATCGGCCGATCTCCTCGCTGCGGCAGTTCCTGGCGGAAGAATTTTGTCCAGGCTGTGCGCATGGGGCTGGCCAGATCCAGCAGGCGGAAGCGGCTGAATTCCTCAGCGCGCAGAGACCAGTAATTATCGATTCTTGTTTCCATTTTTTCCATTGGAATCATTCCTTTCTTTTCCAACAGGTTATCCGTCCAGGCTTGCCAGAGGAATCATCGTCCTGACGCCCTCTGTCACCGTAAATGCGGCTCGAATCTTGAACGTCTGCCGCAGGCGTTCCTCCGTAAGCACCTCGTCGGCCGACCCAATGTGTTGGATCATATGCTCATCGAGCAGAATAACCGGATTCGTATGACGCAGGACAGAATTCAGATCGTGGATCACCGCCAGCATTCCGATCTGTTTTTTCTGTGTCATCTGATGCAGAAGCTCCATGGTTGCCAGCTGATAGTGCAGATCCAGGTTGCTGGTAGGCTCGTCCAGCAGCATAAAGCGCGGCTCCTGCGCAAGCGCTCTTGCAATCAGGATCCGCTGTCTTTCGCCGCCTGACAGCTCATGAAGTTCTCTTGTGGCAAAATCCTGCAGGTGCATCTCCTCCAGGATCGCCTCCGCTTTTTCAATATCTTCCCTTGTGGCTTTTCCGTTCATATACGGCAAGCGACCGGAGATCACAGTCTCCATCACGTTCAGACAGGGATTAACTGCCGTATGCTGCGGCACATACCCGAATATTTGTGCCCTGCGGCGCAGCGGCATGGACAGCACGTCCTCCCCGTCGGCAAGGACCGCTCCGGCCGTCGGGCGAAAGATCCCGTTGATACATTTCAGCAGAGTCGTTTTTCCCGCTCCATTCGGACCAATCAGCGCGCTGAACACAACACCGTCCAAAGAAAAGGAGACGTCCTGAAAAACCGGATGATGCTTGTACTGAAAAGACAGGCTTTTGATCTCAAGCTTCAATACAACCGCCTCCTGTTCTGCGCAAGAATGAGATACACGAACAGCGGCGCGCCGACAACCGAAAGGACAACGCCCACAGGAATGACGGTCGGCGCAACAATCGTCCGGCCGATCGTGTCTGCAATCAGCACCAGCAGTGCTCCCAGAAGCATGGAGCCAGGCAGCAGCTTGCGGTGCTCTGATCCGATCAGGATTCTGGCCACGTGAGGCGCTACAAGGCCGACAAACCCTATTACGCCGATGAAACTGATGGTAATCGCAGCGACAATGGTCACCAGCACACCGCTGACAACACGTACCCGGTTGGGGTCAACCCCCAGTGCTTTTGCGCTCTCGTCTCCTCCGGAAGACATGACGTTCAGCGGCCAGGCCAGGCGCATAAAGACGATCATTGCCACAAGGAAACTGGCCGCGATCACAAGGATCTGCATCCAGGTGACACCGGTGAGCGTGCCAAAACTCCAGTGAACGATCTGGGAGAGTTTATCATCGCTTGCAATGTACTGCAAAAGGGAATTTGCTGAGCTGAACAGGAAATTCAGCGCCACGCCGACAAGGATCATTCCGCCGGCCCCCAGATTGGTTGCCGCGGTTATACCGTACACCACAGCGGCATCCACCATGCCAAAGGCAAAAGCAAAAACCACCGTGGAGGCACCGCCGGACCCAAGGGGCTGAAACAGGATCCCAATGGCAGCGCCAAACGCCGCCGCGCTGGATATTCCCGTAGTATAAGGACTTGCCATGATATTGCCCGTGGTAGCCTGCATGATCGTTCCGCAGACGGCAAGCACTGCGCCCACGACCATGGCACACAGCACCCTGGGCAGCCGAAGCTGCCACAGGATGCCGGACTGGATCTTCGTCAGAGGCGCAGCCCCCAGTTTCTCCCCGAGAGACGGGATAGCTGAAGATAAAAAATTGGAAAAGCGCAGATCATTGCTGCCGATAAACAGACTTATGATCGCCGCGGCCAGCAAAACCACTGTCAGCAGTATGAGTACCAGGTTCTTCTTCCGTTCCTGTCGAAGATACCCCTCTGCAGTCAATGATGCTGATCTGTCGGCGGTTTTATCCCGCATAGTCGCTCATGTTGGCAAAATAGCCATCCTGGAAGGGCTTATTCTGGAATTGCTCCAGCCACAGCGTCTGGATCTCATCGGGATCGATTCCGGCGCTCTGCGCAACCTCGGGATAGAGCCAGCTCAGGATATAGGCGCTTCCGACCAGCTTGCCAAAACCGCCCACACCAAAGGAGGAAATCATGTAGCAGCGCCCCTCCTGGACCGCTGAAATGTTTTCATAGCCGGGGCGGCTGAGAAATGCCTGCGCTACGGTCTGGAAGTCTTCATCTGTAGGCGGTGTGTAACCGGCTGTATCCGCCGCACTGGGCGTCACAAGCTTAAAGTACACATCCGGATTGGCCGTGATGATCGCATCGGCATCCATCTCCCCTGTATCCACATCAGAGGCGGCCAGGGCATTAATGAGCCCGGCTCTTGCAACCATGGAGACGAATACATTTCCGCCGCTGGAGATCGTGTAATCCTTCACAGACTCCCAGGCAAATGTCAGGCGTTCTTCCTCAGGGATCGTCGCTACTGCAGTTTCAATCTTGTCCCGCAGCTCGAGATAGGTCTCACGCAGAGCTTTTGACTCCTCCGTCTGGCCAAAAATCGCGTCGATCACGTCAAATTGCGGGATCAGGTCAGCATTGGCGCCGTCAAGGTACAGCACCGGAATATCAAATTTGCTCATGGCTTCAACCAGCTCATCGGTGACGCTTCTGGTAATGATTACGTCAGGCTCCATTGCCGCCATGGTCTCAAAATCCTGGCCATCCGCGTTCTGTCCGTTTCCGCCGATGTTATTGGCCTCTGTAAACTCCGGCCAATAGGTATTGTTCTCAACGATACTGCCGTCCACACCCACGATCTTATCCAGATGACCCGTGGCGCGAAGCAGCTCAGTATTGTATCGATTGATCACGATTACCCGCTCGGGAACTTTGGTAAACGTCGCCGTATTGCCCTTTGTATCCGTAACCGTGTAGGGCTCGATCTCTGTCGTCGCCGGTTCGGTTGTTTCCGGTTCTTCTGTTTTGGATTCTGTTTCTTCCGTTGCCGTCGTTTCAGGCTGTGTTGTCTCCGGGGCTTGTACCGGTTCACTCTGCGCCGTCTCTCCGTCTGTTTTGTTCGCGCTGTCTTTACCGCAGGCGGCAAGGGCGAACAGCATTACCAGTGCCAATAGCATTGCAAGGACTTTTTTTGTTTTCATTCTGAAAACCCCTTTCAAAAAAAATTTCCCGTATGCCGGAAGGCAAACGGGAACAATCCAGGACATACGCCCTGAATGATTGTCCTTTTGTCTCTCGCAAAAGTAGACATTCCGGATTTACGGGATCGCTTTCTCCCAATGAAAAGGGTAGGAGTTTCCGGATGTCGTCCCAGTGAAAAGGCAGGTCTTCTGGCTCGGGCATGGCACATCGGTCCTCTTCCCGCAGAGCCCTTATCTCCGCAGTGAATACCGATGCTAAACCCTTACAGCGACGGGATCGCTCAGGATTTTCACCTGATTCCCTCTTGGCTGCCGTCTTATGACAGGCAGACCTCTCACTTCAAGTTGTCACAAATATTAATCATTTGATTAAATTTATTATAAAAACTGAAAAATTATTTTTCCAGTGTAAATTGTCCTGAAATTCCATATTTGCGCAACATTTCTTTCTCATATATTTCACAATCCTGATTGTTCAGAAGTCCGATAGATGAAGCCCACGCACTTCGTATAGGCTGATGCCTGCTTGCCATTTCAACTCACACGCCCCTTGCGGGGCGCGACGAGCAGATGAACACTCCCTTTGCGAAGGAGGAGGAGCTATTTCAATCCACCCTCCCCGTGCGGGGAGGGACCGCATTGTGCGCCCACTTGCCCGGCTCCATATATAAATTTCAATCCACCCTCCCCGTGCGGGGAGGGACGAGTAGTTGAATATAAGGTTATAGCTAGAGTAGTCATTTCAATCCACCCTCCCCGTGCGGGGAG
>ONVR01000122.1 GCA_900321335.1 uncultured Eubacteriales bacterium
CTGAAAAACTATCTGGACTATATCGTCCGGCAGGCGGAGCGCTCTGACGCCAGGATCCTGCTGAATACCCCTGCCACGCCGGAGCTTCTGGAGGCGGAGCAGTATGACGGTCTGATCATCGCCTGCGGAGCAGACCCTGCCGTCCCGCCTGTGCCGGGAACGGAATTGCCTCATGTCCATTGGGCGGCTCTGGCCGATCTGGGACAGGTGGAGCTGGGGCGGCGGGTCGTCATCGTCGGGGCCGGTTCCATGGGCCTCGAATGTGCCTACGGCCTTGCCAAACGGGGGATCATTCCCTTTGTGGTGGGCATGGAAAAGGATCTGAGCACTGCCCGGGGCGGGATGCGGGGCGGCCTGGGAACGGCCTTTATCCCCGTGACAGCGTATCTGGAGAGCGCCGGTGTGACCTGTAAACTGGATCACAGGTTAACGGAGATCCGGGAGGATCGGATCGTCTGTGTGGACGGCGCGTCCGGTGAGACGGTGGAGATCCCCGCCGACACGGTGCTGCTGGCCACGGGCATGCGCGCCCGCCGGCAGACGGCGGCGGCCCTGCGGCCCTGCGCGCCTGCAACGGAGGTGTGGATCGTGGGGGACGCCAAGGAGCCCGCCAACGTGTTTAACGCCGTACACACGGCTTTTAACGCCGCGTGCTATATGTGATGAAAAACTGTATGCCTCCGGCCTGCTTGCCGGAGGCATCTTTGTACAAAAAAAACGTTGCGGCCGGAGAGGAATTGCAGTACAATGTTCGACAGAATCGTACAAGGAAGGGTGGCGTTGGATTGAGCGGGAATGAATGGCTGCGCCGTGTGTTCAACGGGCTTTTGATTCTGCTTCTGCTGTTAGGCGTGACGGAGCTTGTGGTCCTGCGGATGGGGGCCGACGCCAGAGCCCTGGAGCCGGAGCAGGAGCGGCAGATCCTGCAGCAGGAGGAAGCGTCGAAAAAGGAGGCCGCCTCCGCCGAAGCCCGGGAGACGGGAAAGCCGCAGACAGAGGAGAAGACACCGGAGGCGTCTCAGCTGGAAGAGCCGCAGCCGGAGGAGCCGACGGATGAGGTCTATCTCATCAGCTTCGCCGGGGACTGTACCCTGGGGGACGACGTTCACATAGAGGGAGCGTCGGAGACCTTCGGTGTGGTGGTGGGAAACCGCTATGACTATCCGCTCTCCGGCGCTCTGCCCTGGTTTGGCACAGACGATCTGACCCTGGTCAATCTGGAGGGGACCTTTACCGACTCCTGGAACATGGCGGACAAGCAGTTCTGCTTCCGGGGGCCCAGGGAGAACGTGCAGATCTTGACCCTGGGCAGCGTGGAGTGCGTGAGCCTGGCCAACAACCACACGGAGGATTTCGGCTGGCAGGGGTACGAGGACACGGTCCAGACCCTTGAGGAGGCCGGCGTGGCCCACGTGCCCAACGGGGGCACGCTCCTGTACGAAACGGAGCGTGGGCTGAAGGTAGGCATCTGCGCCTTTTTCGGCTGGTCCGATTACGTGACGACTACGGTCAACGAGCTCCGGGACGAGGGCGCCCAGGTGATCATCGCCTCTTTTCACATGGGCGATGAGGGCAGCTATACCGTCACCGGCGGACAGATCTCCATGGCCCATGAAGCCATCGACGCCGGGGCACAGATCGTGTACCAGACCCATCCCCACGTGCTGCAGGAGGTCGAGTATTACAACGGGGGCGTAATCTATTACTCCCTGGGAAATTTTGCCTTTGGCGGCAACAACTATCCTAAGGATATGGATACCGCCATCATCCAGCAGGAGGTCATCGTCTCCCCGGAGGGAGAGGTGTCCCTGGGAAAAACCATCCCCATTCCCTTCTGCGTGGGCACCACGGAAGCGATCAACGATTACTGTCCCACGCCATACCCGGTGGGAAGCGAGGGCTATGAGCGTGTTCTGAAAAAACTGGAAGGCACATACCCATAAACTGACTTCGGCCGGATCTGCCCGTATTCGTTCTGCGGGCGCTATGAAAACGATTATGAAAAAAACAATCTCTGAAATCTTCAACAGCTTTTCCCGGACGCTCCGGCTTCTGATGATCCTGTGCGTCGTGCTGAATTATGCCGTGGAGAGCCTTTCCCGCCGCAGTCCGGCGGCGGCTCTGCGGTTTGTCGTGGTGCGCCCCTATCTGTTCCTGTTGGGCTGCCTGATCCTCTTTGTGACTCTTTGCCTGAGCTTTTTCTTCCCCAGACGGGCCTTCGGTGTCGCGCTCATCGGCGGGCTCTGGCTGGTGGGCGGCATCGTCAACTTCTTCGTCACGGGATACCGGACCACGCCCTTTTCCGCCATGGATCTGCTCAAACTGGGCAGCGTCGTCGGCGTCACCACGGTCTACTTCAGCATCTGGCAGCTGGTCCTGATGGGCCTGGGGATCCTGACCGCTCTGGGAGGACTTGTATTCCTGTTTCTCCGGTCCCGGAAGTATCCGGTGCTGCGCAATCTGCCCAAAGCCATGGCGGCGCTGCTTGCCGGGGGGATCCTGGCGGCGGCAATGCTGCTTTTGGGCAACGGCTACGGCGTGATCTGGCAGGACATGTCAGAGCTGGTCAAGGCTTATGACGAAAACGGCTTTGTCTACTGCTTTTCCGCCAGCGTGGTCAATCGCGGGGTGGGTTCGCCGGAGGAGTACTCCGACGCGGTGGTGCGAAAAATCGCCGGCCGCATCGGGCAGCGGCAGACGCCTCTTCCCGAGACCCACACGCCGAACTTTGTGTTTGTACAGCTGGAGTCGTTTTTTGACGTGAACTACCTGGAAAACGTCACCTGTTCCCAGGACCCCGTTCCCAACTTCCGCAAACTTCGGGAGCAGGGGATCAGCGGGCTTTTGACGGTGCCTGTGGTGGGCGCTGGGACGGTGAATACGGAGTTCGAGGTACTCACGGGGATGAGCCTGGATTACTTCGGCCCGGGGGAGTACCCCTTCAAGACCGTGCTCCAGGAAAAGACCTGTGAGAGCGTGGCCCACGATCTCAGGCGTCTGGGTTATACGGCGCAGTTTATCCACAACAACGACGGCGACTTCTATGACCGGGACGTGGTTTACGCCCAACTGGGCTTTGACCGGTATACCAGTCTGGAGTACATGTCCGACGTGACATATAATGTATGCGGCACCTGGCCCAGAGATGAGATCCTCACGTCTTATATTCTGGGTGCCATGACGGCCACCGAACAGCAGGATCTGATCATGGCCGTGACCGTACAGAGCCACGGGAAATACCCACCCAACGAGATCCCTGCGGCCTACGAATACCCCATTGACGTGGCCTTTGAGGACGCCACACACGAGGGCGGCGTTTCCGGTATTGACGGACTGACCTACTATGTCAACGAGATCAGCCAGGTGGATCAGTTCATCGGGGACCTCTACGATGCGATCTGCGCTTTTCCGGAGGACACGGTACTGATCCTGTACGGCGATCATCTGCCGAGCCTGTCCATTACGGATGATGACCTCTCGGTGGGTAATACCATGCAGACGGAGTATGTGGTTGTCAGCAACTTCGGTCTGGAGACGCAGACGGATTCTTTCGGCGAGCTCTACGCCTATCAGCTCTATTCACTGGTGCTGGAGCAATGCGGGATCCAGGAGGGAATTCTGACAAAGCTGCATCAAAACTGCCGCCGGGATCCATCCTATCAGCAGTGGCTCAACGCTTTAGAATACGATATGCTGGGCACGGAGTCCTATAACAGTCTGAAGCGGCTTTTCGGTCAGGAGGCGTCCTGGCCGCCGACGGAAATGAAATTTGGCCTGGAGGAGATCAAAATCGTTTCGACCAATTACCGCAACGGAAAGCTCTATGTTCACGGGAAAAACTTTACCCAGGCCAGCCGGATCTGCGTGGAGGATAAGATCTACAAGGATACCGTGTATTGCGGCGATAAGCTGCTGACCCTCGATCTGTCGGAGGAAGAAATGGAGGAGATCCATACGCTCACAGTGGGCCAGGTGACCTCAGCCGGAAAGCTTTTGAGCAGTACGAAAGCCATAACGGTTTCTTAGGATTGCAAAAACGGCCACGGAAAAGACCGATCCTTACAGTTGCGAAAAATGGAAAAGCGTGTTATAATAATTCGATTATACGAGATTTCTGGCTTTTTACGGGCTTATGCCAACAGCCCTTTTCCGTTTGTATGAAGGAGGATACTGTGAAAAAGATAGTTTCCTTTCTCCTGGCTCTGACGTTCCTCGTCTGCCTTACGTCGGCAGAGGCGGCAACGCCGGGCTCTTCGAGCGATCCCCTGATTTCCAAAACCTATATGGACGGGACCTATAAGTCCGGCGTTCTCTCCCAGGTGAAACAGACGAGCTCCGATACGCTGAC
>ONVR01000125.1 GCA_900321335.1 uncultured Eubacteriales bacterium
TCGATCTCGTCCAGCTCCCGGGGCGAGAAGTCGAGACTGTCCCGGAAATCCCGAAGCTCCTCTCTGGCATCCTGGACCCGATAAATAGCGTCGAGGAGCTTGGAGGCCACAGGCTCCAGCGTCTCGGCATACCGGGCGGCAGCAGATACGTCCCCCTGGGCGTTTTCCAGCAGAGACAGAGCCCCTTCGGCCCTGTCCGCCCCGTCCAGGGCATAAAAGGCGCCATCCAGGGCGTCGGTGAGTTTGGAGGCGTTTTTCAGAAGTTCCCGGCGCTCCGTTAGGGCGTCGCTCTCTCCGGGCTGGAGCCTTGCGCCCTCGATCTCCTCGATCTGATATTGCAGGGTGTCTATGCGCCGGGCCTTTTCGCTCTCGTCCATGGACAGGGCCTTGAGCTGGGCACAGATCTCCCGGTAGTTCCGGTAGGCCTCCCCATACGCCTCTGCCGCGTCCTGATCCCGGGCGTATCCGTCCAGATACCGGAGATGGGACGCCTCGTCCATGAGCTTGCGGCCGTCGTTCTGGCCGTGAATATCCAGCAGGATGTTCCCCAGCTCCCGCAGTTGGGAGGCCGTCACTGGGGTGCCGTTGATCCGGCAGGTGCTCTTGCCCTCGGCTGTGATCTTCCGGGTCGCCACGATCTGGCCGGATTCATCCGGCTCCAGATCGTTCTCCGTCAGCCACGCAGCCCCCTCCGGACAGGAAAAGGCCGCCGTGATCACGGCGGTTTTTGCGCCGGTCCGCACCAGTTCCTTGGAGGCTCGGCCGCCGGTGACGGCATACAGGGCGTCGATGACGATGGACTTGCCCGCGCCGGTCTCGCCGGTCATGACGTTCAGCCCGCCGCCGAATTCAATATCCGCTTTCTCAATGACCGCCACGTTTTCAATATGAAGCAGTTCCAGCATACGCCGCCCTCCTCGTCTTTTGTCTTACCGCAGCCCGCTTTCCTCCAGCATGCTGCTGATCTCCCGGCACAGCTCCTCCGCGGCGCCGACGTCAAACATGGCAAGAAACGCCGTATCGTCTCCCGCCAGCGTCCCCGCCAGATTGCGGATGTTCATACCATCCAGCGCGCTGCACACCGCCGGGGCCAGCCCCGGCAGGGTCTTGATGACCACGATGTTCTGGGCACTGACAAAGGAAGTGATGCTCTCTTTGAAAATGGTGGAAAGCCGGTCGGAGTAGTTCTGGATCTCATGGACCCGGGGAAATACGTATTTGTATCTGCCGCCGGAGGTCAACTCCTTATACAAATGCAACTGCTTGATGTCCCTGGACACCGTGGCCTGGGTACAGCGAATCCCGGCCCGCTCCAGTTCATCGAGAAGCTGGAACTGGGTTTCGATGTCCTTTTTCGCAATGATATTGAGGATCATGGTCTGCCGGTCATTTTTCATTTTATTCCCACCATATCTGTAATTTTTTGTTTTATGTAAACCTTCTGTTGCCCAGCTTTTCAAACACCCGGTCGTAGAACGTCCGCTCCGAGGCGTCCACAAACCGGACCGTTTTCCGGGACTTCCGGACGGTCAGCCGGTCACCCGGCAGCACCTGGCAGCTCTCGGCCCCGTCCACGGAGAGGTACCCCGCGTTGGTCCGGGCCAGGCCATACTCCACGGTGACGGTACGCTCCGGCGTGAGCACGAAGCTCCGGGCCGCCAGGGCGTGGGCGCAGACCGGGGTGATGACGATATTCTCCGCCGTGGGCTCTACGATGGGGCCGCCGGCGGACATGGAATAAGCGGTGGAACCCGTCGGGGTGGCGATGATCACACCGTCGCCGGTAATGCGGCTGATCTCGTGGCCGTCGCCGGACACCCGCAGATCCGCCACCTTCATAATGCTCCCGATGACGATCTCATTGATGGCATAGCCTGTGACGACGGTCTGTCCCCCCCGCTCCAGACAGTAGTCCAGGAGCATTCTCTCCTCTGTGGGGAAATCTCCCGTGATCACCGAGGGGATCAGCCACAGCTCCTCCTGCTCCAGCTCCGCCATAAAGCCGATGGTTCCGGCGTTGACGCCGAGAATGGGGACCTCGGTCCCCGCGGAAACCCGGGCTGCCCGCAAAATGGTGCCGTCCCCGCCGAAGACCACGATCAGGCCGGCGTCCTCCAGCTCCCGGGAGAGCTCGGATACCGGCAGGTCAGCAGGCGGTGTAAAGTTCTCCCCGCCGTCTGTATAAATGGGGCACAACACCGTCCGGGACGGGCCTGTGGAGAGCATGGCGGCTGTCTTGACGGCCATCTCCAGGCTCTCCGGTCTTGAGGTATTGGGACAAAGAATGACTTTTTTCAATGTTCGTTCAGCTCCATGTGTGACTGCTCCGCGATGGCGCGGGCGTCGATCTGACTGCTTGCTCCCTGCATTTTCAGGTGGCCCAGATACTCGATGTTCCCCTCGGGACCCTTGATGGGGGAATAGGTGAGATTCACAACGGCAAATCCGTTTTCACCGGCGTTGGCCAGAAATCCCTCCAGGACCTCCACGTGGGTCTCCAGCTCCCGGACCACGCCTTTTTTTCCTACTTTTTCCCGCCCGGCCTCAAACTGGGGCTTGATCAGGCAGACCACCTCTCCCGTCGGTGCAAGCAGCTGCCGCAGCACAGGCAGCACCAGCTTCAGGGAGATAAAGGAAACGTCGATGGTGGCCAGATCGATGGGATCGGGCACCTGTTCATGGGTCACGTAGCGGATATTGGTGCGCTCCATGGCCACCACCCGCTCATGGTTGCGGATCCGCCAGGCCAACTGGCCGTAGCCCACGTCAATGGCATAGACCTTTTCCGCTCCGCCCCGGAGCAGACAGTCCGTAAAGCCCCCTGTCGAGGCGCCGCAGTCCAGGCAGATCTTTCCCGCCGGGGATACCTCGAAGTTCGTCAGGGCCTTTTCCAGCTTCAAACCGCCGCGGCTGACGTATTCCAGCTCGCCGCCACGGACTTCAA
>ONVR01000307.1 GCA_900321335.1 uncultured Eubacteriales bacterium
CGACTGCTCTGTGGAAGTCACCGGCGGCGGTGCCGGCGGCGTACAGGTGGCCGGCGGCGGGACGCTCATCGGCAGCAATCTTACCGTAACGAGCGCCAGCAAGGCGGCGATTCGCTCAGACCGGGGCGGCGGCGTTATGGTCCTGGACGGGGGTACGTATACATCGACAGGCGCAAACGGCTGCCCGGCCATTTACAGCACGGCGGATATCACGGTGAAAAACGCTCAATGTGTCTCTACCAATTCCAGAGCAGTGATCATAGAGGGGAAAAACAGCGTTACCCTGGAAAACTGCACCCTGACCGGAAATGATCAGTCCACCAAGGAAGGAAGCGTCAAGGCCAACGTGCTTCTCTATCAGAGCGCATCCGGGGACGCCTCGGAAGGCACCAGCGTATTTTCCATGACGGGAGGTGCCATGACCAGTCAGAGCGGCGCCGTGTTTTACTGCACCAATACCGCCAGTGAGATCTACCTGACGGGCGCGGAACTGACCCTTTCCGAAGACGGAACGCTTCTGATCGTCTCCGCCGGCCGCTGGGGAAAAGACGGAAATAATGGCGGTAATTGTGCCTTTTATGCAGATTCGCAGACACTCACAGGGGACGTGATCGTAGATGCGATCTCCACGCTGGATTTCCAACTGACAGGCAGCAGCTATACGGGAGCCATCACCGGTGACGGCGCCGTTTCCGTGACACTGGATTCGAACTCCGCCTGGACGCTGACGGGGGACAGCTACGTGACGAGCCTTTTCGGCGATACCGCCGGCATCGATCTGAACGGCTATACCCTCTATGTCAACGGCGTGGCCTGGAACGGCTGAGCCTTGTTGAGTTGGGTTCAGTCCGGGAAAGCAGGAGGACAGTCAATGCCTCCTGCTTTCTTCTGTATCGATTATTTGCCGCAGATGGAGGGATGTGGTATGATACCATTACAGTTGTCAGCCTCTCCTGTTCAGACATGGAATACCCGTTCATTGGCGGAATCCCTGAGGGGCGCGGCATTACGAGACGCTCCTTCCGGGAGCTCGAAAGTGTGGGGATCATCTGTGCCAGGCCAACTCAATCAACGCGCCCTGCAGGCCGCAAAGGACGAGCGGATGCGGGAGACGCTCATACAGGAGTAGGAACAGACGATCCTGCGCACGGCGTCCAAGGCCTGCGGCCGGTACGTGACAAAAAGCGATGACGAGTGGTCAGTGGCGCTCTGCGCCTTTTCCAAAGCCATTGACGTTTACGCTCCGGAGAAAGGGGAGTTTCTCCCCTTTGCCCAGATGCTCATCAAACGGGATCTTATAGATTACCACAGATCACAGAAGGCCGCTTTTCATGAATTGCCGGTTGCCCCTCACGTTCTGGAGGGGAACGGTGAGCCGGAGGAGGACACCCAGGGCGTATACCTGGCGGTGGTCCAGACAAGCAAAGAAGCCGCGGACTCCGGCCTGAAAGAGGAGATCTCGGCGGCAAACGAGATGCTGCAGCAATACGGGTTCCGCTTTTTCGATCTGACGGCATGCTCGCCCCGGCAGGAAAAAACCCGGCAGGAGTGCGCCGCTGCGATCCGGTATATGCTCGCCCACCCGGAGCTTTGCGAGGAACTGCGGAAAAAACGGAAACTGCCCGTCAGAAGTCTGGCCTCCGACTCCGGCGTTTCCCGGAAGACGATCGACCGGTACAGAAAGTATCTGATCATGGCGGTGCTGATCCTGGAGGGGGATTACCCGCAGATAGCGGAATACCTGAAATACGTGAGGGAGGAGGCGCCTGTATGAAAGCGGTTATTGTAGATCTGCAGGGCAGATATGCGGCTGCGCTGGTGGAAACCGGCGAGGTGCGGAAAATTGCAAATAATAACTATGAGATCGGGCAGAGCATTGAGCTCCATGAGGTCTCCCAAGGAAGAAAGCGGGCTCCTCTGTCTAAAACGATCAAACGGGTGGGCTCCATCGCGGCGGCCGTCGCCATTCTGGCGGGTCTGGGAACTGTCACAGCGTATGCCGTGCCCTATGGAACCGTAAGCGTTGAGGCTGACCCTTCCATTGAATATACGATCAACTGCTTTGACTACGTGCTGCGCGTCAACGGGGCAGACGAGGCAGGCGAGGCGATTTTGTCGGAGCTCGACGTCACGCAGCTTCGCCACCGAAAGGTGGACAAGGCCATCACGGCGACCATGGAGCAGCTGGAGGAGCGAGGGCTTCTGGACACAGAGAGCGCGGGCGTCACGATCACGGCTGAGACGAGAAGCAACGGCCATACGGAGCGGCTGCAGCAGGATCTGGACACAGCGATCCATCGGGACATGGGGATCCCGCCCAGACAGGACGGCGGCAGTCTCATAGAGGAGAATCCGGCCCCAACAAACCCCCAGCCGCCGGAACAGCAGCAAGCGTCGCCGCCGGGAGACGAGCTGCCGGAAGACGCACATCAGGACCCGGACGGCGAGTATGCGCCTCAGAGCGACGCGCCGGAGCAGCCCCCGGCGGAGGCCGCTCCTTCCCAACAGGAGAGCCCCGGAGAGCCGCCCGCCGTGACGCCGTAAGCAAGGAAGGACACGGACCCTTGATGAATGGGTTTCCATGCATCGCCTCAATCACCTGATCGCCCAGGACGATAAAAAGAGAAAAACGGATAACGAACAGAGAAAGCAGGCTCACTTCCGCCTTTTGGGCGGAAGTGAGCCTGCTTGTCAGTTATGCGTATAGGATTCTCTCGCTGAAAAAG
>ONVR01000217.1 GCA_900321335.1 uncultured Eubacteriales bacterium
AAACCAGCGCCGACGCCGACCCGTCTGCCCGGACCGAAACGGAGGCGCAGAGCAACGAAAGCGCGGAGACCGCCGACACCGAGCCGGAGACGGAGACCGCCCAGACACCGGCGGCTGACGACACCATGGCCCAGACCGCTGACGAAGGCACTGCCATCACGCTGCAGGCCGATGATGAAAAGGTCAAAATCACCCAGGGCGGCGTCTATACCGTCACGGGAACGCTCACCGACGGCCAGATCCAGATCGACGCCGGGACCGAGGCCGTGACCCTGATCCTGAGCGGTGTGGAGCTCAACTGCTCCACGGATAACGCCATCGAGGGCAAGGGCACCGGCACCGTGACCATCCGGCTGGCCGAGGGGACGGAAAACACCGTCACCACGCCGGCGGGGCTTGACAGCTATGCCGCCATCTCCGTTGCCGGAGATCTGACCCTCACCGGCAGCGGCACCCTTACCGTGGCGGCGGCCTCCGGCACGGGCATCAAGGCCGACGGCGCCGTCACCGTGGAGAGCGGCACGTATAACATCTACAGTGAAAACAACGGCATCAAGGGCGACTGCGGTGTTACCGTCTCCGGCGGCGACTTTACCATCGCCTGCGCAGAGGACGGCATTAAAACGGACGCGGACCTTCAGGGGGATCTGACCATCACCGGGGGGACCTTCCGCATCACCGCCGGGGACGACGCCATTCAGTCGGAGGGCGACCTGCTCATCAGCGGCGGTGACTTTACCCTCACCACCAACGGCGGCAGCGCCGCAGCCCCGGTAAAGGCCCAGGACGGCTTCGGCGGTCCCTTCGGCTGGGGCGACAGCACCGGCACGGACAGCGAGACGGACGATTTAAGCGCCAAGGGCCTCAAGGCGGAGGGCACGCTCACCGTCAGCGGCGGCACCTTCACGCTGGATACCTATGACGACGGGGTGCACACCAACGGGGATTTACACATCAGCGGCGGCACCTTCACCATCGCCGCCGGGGACGACGCCGTCCACGCCGACGGGACGCTTCACATCACCGGCGGGGAGATCACCGTCACCTACTGCAACGAGGGTCTGGAGGGGGCCGTGATCACCATTGACGACGGCGTTGTAGACATCACCAGCTACGACGACGGCATCAACGCCGCGGGGGACGGGGAGATCACCCTGACCATCAACGGCGGCACCGTGACCATCGACGCGGCCGGTGACGGACTGGACTCCAACGGGGATATGTACCTGAACGGCGGCTATATCCTTGTCAGCGGCGCGGAAAACAGCGGCAACGGCGCCATCGACTACGCCTCCGAGAGCCGCCGCGAGCTTGTGATCACCGGCGGCACCCTCATCGCCGCGGGGATGTCCGGCATGGCGGAGAGCGCTTCCTGGAACTCCACGCAGCCCAGCGCGCTGGTGGCCTTTGACAGTGCCCTTCCCGCCGGGACGGAGGTCACCGTCACGGACGAGAGCGGCAGCGTGATCCTCACCTTCACGGCGGCCAAGAGCTTTAACGCTTTGAACCTGAGCTGCGGCGAGTTTGTCCTGGGCGGGACCTATACGGTGGAAGCGGGCGGTTTGAGCCAGAGTTTCACCTTTGACGCCGTCACGGTTACGGCCGGCGCAGTCGGCGGCATGGGCGGCATGGGCGGCATGGGCGGACAGCCCGGCGGCATGCAAGGCGGCGGCCCCGGCGGTATGGGAGGCCCCGGCCGGTAAGACCGTTATTTGGAGCAAAAGAGCGTCCGGCAGTTCTTCTGAACTGCCGGACGCTTTGTGTGTTCCGGTTCTATTCGAAAAGCAAGGGATCGTCCGGAGACGCCGGGACCTCCGGCAGAGGGTCGTCCCGTACCAGAGCGTCCCAGTCGTAATCGTCATAGGCGCCCGGTCCGCGGATCCCGTAGTACTTGTCGTCCAGAAAGCCGCTGCACCGGAGCTCTTCCGTGTAATCGGACACGTCGGAGAAGCGGTTGTAGGTAAAGGTCCTGACCCGCCTGAGCAGGCCGCTGGCAGGATCATAATCCCCGCCCACGGGGGCATAGCTGGCTTCCCAGTTCACATAGTCGTACTGCAGCTCCAGTTCGCCGAGTCGGCCCATCAGCTCATCCTTCAGCGACAGGAACAGGGCCTTCGGGATATCGAACTCCCGATACAGACAGATCAGCAGACACGCCGTCACGTCCCGGAGGTGCTTGGGCACCTCCGTCACGGAAAAGGCGCCGCTGCCGTCCCGGAAGTAGTAGGAGAGACTGACGTGCTTTTCTTCATCCGTATCGGCGATGACGACCTGATGACGGTAGGAGCCGGCCTTGCTCTTTTCAAAGGTCCCTTGCTCCTTGTACCGGTCAAGCACCTCACAAAGAGGCTTGTTGTAGATTGCAATGCGGGCGCCGTAGATAGAATCTGACATGATCGCATCCTCCCGTTTTCTATGGAATGGAACCAGTATAGCACACTTGTCCGGCCGGAGCAATCGCTTTGCGGAAAGCCCTTGAAATGTGAGAATTTTGTGATATGATAAGAGTATTGAACGATCCGCTTGTATCGGCGGCGTCCGGCACTTGACAAGGGGCCGGGGATGGATTACAATAGCCGACAATATACAAGCATGCAATACTGATAAGGAGAGGATATTATATGGCAACCTTTTTCTCGGAACCGTCCAGAACCTTCAGCGAGTACCTTCTTGTGCCGGGATATTCAGACGCCCACTGCACCCCCGACAACGTAAGCCTGCGCACGCCCCTGGTCCGCTATAAGAAGGGGGAGCAGCCCGCCATCACCATGAACATCCCCATGGTCTCCGCCATCATGCAGGCCGTCTCCGACGACAAGATGGCCGTGGCCCTGGCCAAGGAGGGCGGCGTGTCCTTTATCTATGGCTCCCAGAAGATCGAGAGTCAGGCGGCCATGGTGGCAAAGGTGAAGTCCTACAAGGCAGGCTTTGTCACCAGCGATTCCAACGTCAGCCCCGACCAGACCCTGAAGGACATTCTGGCGCTCAAGGAGAAGATGGGCCATTCCACCGTGGCCGTCACCGAGGACGGCACCGCCACGGGCAGACTGGTGGGCATCGTCACCAGCCGGGACTACCGGGTCAGCCGCATGACCGGGGAGGAGAAGGTCAGCACCTTCATGACCCCCATTGAGAAGATGGTCACGGCTCCGGCCAGCACCACCCTGAAAGAGGCAAACGACATCATCTGGGATCACAAGCTCAACGCCCTGCCCATTGTGGACGACGACGGACGGCTTTTGTATTTCGTGTTCCGGAAGGATTACGACTCCCACAAGGAGAATCCCCTGGAACTGCTGGACGCCAACAAAAAGTACATCGTGGGCGCCGGCATCAACACCCGGGACTATGCCGAGCGCGTGCCTGCCCTGATCGAGGCGGGGGCCGACGTGCTGTGCATCGACTCCTCCGAGGGCTTTTCCGAGTGGCAGAAGCTGACCCTGGGCTGGATCCGGGAGCACTACGGCGACACGGTAAAGGTCGGCGCCGGCAACGTGGTGGACGCGGAGGGCTTCCGCTTCCTGGCGGACTGCGGCGCGGACTT
>ONVR01000025.1 GCA_900321335.1 uncultured Eubacteriales bacterium
CCCACAGCCACGAAGTCCCGGACCGTTCCGTTTGCGGAATCCCGCATGGCCGCGGACCACTCCCGGGCGATCACGGCGCTGCGCTCCTGGGCCATGGCCCTGTCCACCAGGTCGCCGCCGGGCTTGTAGATCACCGCGAAGCGCACGTTTCCGGCCCGCTCCCAGTTCTTCCCGACGGTGCTGTAGATCTTCATCAGAATATCTGCCATAAAGGGCATGGAGCGCAGCAGCGAGACTCCGTACGGGTTGTTGCTCTCCGGGTTGAAGGGCGTAAACAGGATCAGCTCCTGATAGGAAAAGGGGCGGATCTCACCGCCTGGCATCCGCTGACAGAGCTTGAAATCCAGCGGGCTGTCCCCCTCCCGGACCGCCACGTCCCCCACGTCCCCGCAGAGCACGGCGGCGATCCCGCTTCTGTCCCGGAGCACGATCTCCCCCACGGCTTTCCCACAGGTGATCAGGCTGTCCAGATAGCAGTCCACAAAGGCGTCGATCCCCCGCTGGCCCCGTCCGGTATTGACCGTCCGGAGAAAGTCCGCCAGACGCCGCTCCACCGCCGGGTCCCGGCACGCGACCTGAAAGCCGCCGGTGAGCCGGATGAGCTTTACAATGGCCGCGTCCACCACGGGCACCGCCTCCCGGATCGCCCGGTACAGCTGGACCTCCGCTCCCCGCAGGGGAACGTAGCTGTCCATAATGCCGAAGGGATGGGAGCTGCCGCTTCGGATCTGGACAGGGGCCTGTGGTTTTTTTGTTTTTCTCAATATTCCCATCTTTCCTCCCATTCGGGCGCGGTCTGACGCCGCGCCGGATTGCGGCAAGCGGACCTCTCCGCTCACCTGGATACCGCGACGGCGGCAAACACGTCGCGGCGGGGCGATGCCACGGACACGGCAAAATAGCGCATGTCATCCATGGCGTGGTCGTTTTTCTTCACAGGCGTGTCCGTCTGCTTTTCATCCCACACGTACTGGGAAAACTCCCGGATGATGTCCTGGCAGTCGGGACAGATCACGATCCTCCGGGTCTTGAGCAGATTGGACGTAATGCGGATGCCCGAGAGCACGTCGTTTTCCGCCTTGATCACCGGATAGCCCCTACGCCGGAGCACCTCCAGAAAGCTGGCCGCCGACGGGTCCACCACCACCCGGCTCAGAGATCTGCCCCCGACCAGGCCGGCCAGGTCGTCGGCATACTCCTCGTCGGTTTTCTGGAACCCCTGTACCCGGGAGTCGAAGTAGTACTCCCGGATCCGGTACCACACGGCGCCGTACCGGGCCCAGAGACCCATGCTGGTGGGATTGACCGTACCGTAGTCGCAGGACACGGCGTACTCCGCCGCCTCCCCTGCCGGGGGCTGTGCCAGGTATTCCGGACCGAAGAAATCGTAGATCACGCCCTGACTTGCCACCCACTGGCCCAGCACGAAACGTCGGTAGAACACCCCGGAGTACATGTGCTCGTAGCGGCGGCGGACCCGGTCGGAGAGGGCCGGATTGTCCCCCATGGTAAAGTGCATCACCAAGGCGTTTTTCTTCTCCGCCTGCCGGATCCACTCCCGGTAGAACCAGTGGCCCGGTCCCTCGGGATTGCAGTTGAACCAGATCTTACTGCCGTCCACGGAGCACCGGGCGCAGGCCTGTTCCACAAAGCTTCTGGGCATGAGGGCCACCTCGTCCATCAGCACGCCGGCCAGGGTCATGCCCTGGATCAGCGACGCGCTTTTTTCATCGTAGCCTCCGAAGAGATAAAACGTATTCTCTCGCCCGTCGCAGGCCAGGGTCAGCTTGTTCTCCGAGAGCTTCTCCTTCAGGACAAAGCCGCTTTTGCGCAGAAAGGGCAGCACCTGGCTGAGAAAGTTACGCCGGAGGGAGGGGATACTCTTGCCGCACACGGCGAACTGGCACCCCTGAAAGCTGCTCATGGCCCAGGCCGCAAAGGAGATGCCCATAAACAGGGTCTTTCCGCTGCGGACGGAGCCGTGGCAGATGATCACGTCCCGGTCCCGGGTCTTCCGTCTGCACCACCAGGTCAGCAGCCGGAGCTGCTTGGGTGAGATCCGCTCAATCTCCATACTCCGCCTCTTGGGCCGCCTGTACGATGGCTTGGAGCAGGCCGCTGTTTGCGTCCGCCCGGTCATCCCGATCCAGCACGGCAAGCAGCATTTGCAGCGCCTCCAGGCGGTCCACCAGCTTCACCTCCACGGTTCCGTTGGCATTGCGCTTGAACTCGGACAGTCCGGTCAGATCCAGGTCCTCCAGACCCCGGTCGTCGTCCGGCGCCCGAAAAGCCAGTCTCACCGCGTCCGTACAGCTGCCGAAAGCCAGCTCTCCCAGTTTGCTGATCACGTCACGTCTGCTGATTTTGCGTTTCATAACATCGCCTCCTGTATGTAGGCGCAAAAAAGAAAAAGTTGTACGAAAACGTACAACTTTTCTAAAAAAATTTTTTTATTTTTTAATCCGCCCTGGTCCAGTAGGTGTTCTCTCCCCGGAGATTGAGGATCAGCACGTCGTCTCTGGCCCAGAGCAGGATTGCCTCCCCGGCGCCCTCTGTATCCAGTCGGCCGGAGACCCCCTCCGCCGATTCCGCCGCCTGTCCGGCGATCCGGGAGCCGTCTCCCGGCTGGAACAGGACCGCCCCGGTCTCGTCCACGGTAAGCCTTGCCCCGTCCACAGAAAAGCCCTCGCCGAAAATCTCCCCGACAGAGGCCGCCTGCTTCAGCCTTTTCTCCGTCGTCTCCCGGTCAAAGGTCCATGCGCCCACACAGGGGCTCAGCGTGGCCTTGTATCCCGCGCCCTCCTGACGGCCGATGCCTGTGAAATAGGCGATCAGATAGACGATCAGCAGCACGGCGAGAATGATCACAAAGGTGGGAATCTTCTTTTTCCGCACAAAACCTCTGTCAAAATACTCCATGGCTCCCCCCTTATTACCGGTCGATGGTCAGGACGGCAAACCTGCGCTGGGACGGCATATAAAGCGGATAAGTCGGGTCGTCCGTGGGAACCGTACAGCGGGCAACACATGCCTCCAGGCTCTCTCCCGGCTCACACTTCTGATAATGCCGCATAAACGCCCCGGCATCCGCCGTGTCCGTAAAGGGCTGGCCGAACTCCAGGCAATACCGGTCTACCGTGTGAACAAATCCCTTTGCCAGCAGTTCCTCGGAGGTCTGGCGGACGCTGGTGAGCTTCCGGATCCGGGGCTTGTTTTCCGCCACCAGTTCCTCCGGATCGTCGTGGACCACCGCGATAAAGCGATAGCGCGCCCGGGCGATATACCGGGTGATATAATCCTCAATGTTGCCGTGAAACAGGCACATCACCGTGTCAAAGGTGCCGTCGGCGCTCAGGGCGTCCCGGCACAGGGCGGTAAGGTTGGCAATCCCCCGCTCCCCGGCCAGGCGCCGGGTCTGCTCAATGGCATACCGGTCGCTGTCGATACAGGTGACCTGTCCCAGGTGCCCCGCCAACTCCAGATCCGCCAGGCTGATCCCGCAGCCCAGATCGCACAGGCTGTCCCTGTGGTCCAGCCGCTCCAGCAGCAGTGCCGCCAGCTTTTCGCTGTATCCTGTGTAGTCGGAGGCCGTCTTATACCACCGGACGGTGGTCTCATTCCAGATCATCGGCATGGGGACCCCTCCTCTTTTTCATATCCTCCGCCAGAAATGCCGCCAGGGGCGCCGGATCGTCCAGAGGGAAAACGGGCGTGTCCGTCTCCAGCGGAACGTCCGAGACGATGGCGAGAAAGCTCGCCGGATCCCCCGTCATGGGGTTGCCGCTTGTGGAGCGGTAGATCCCGATCTTGGGAAAGGGGCCATACTTGTACCCCTCCGTCAAAACCAGATCCACGTCATGGATCCGCCGGAGCATCTGCTCCACGGTCAGGCTGCGCTGTTCGATGACGGCGCATTTCTCCGTGGAGGTCACAGCCACCACGTCCGCCCCCGCCCGGGCAAAGCGCCAGGTGTCCTTTCCCTCTTTGTCCATCTGGATGTGATGGGCGTCATCCTTGATCACCGCCACCCGAAGGCCCCGGCCCTTGAGCAGGGGAATGAGCTTTTCGAGAAACGTGGTCTTTCCCGTATTGGAAAAGGCGGCAAAGGAGTAAATCGGTGTATCTCTTTCCATCAGCTCTGGGCGCAGTCCTGCTTGGGGCCCCGGAGCATGAGCAGTCCGTGCTCCAGCGCGGGCAATACGGCGGAGAAGCTCTCCCGGATGGCCTTGGGGCTTCCGGGCAGATTCACCACAAGCGTGGCTCCCCGGATACCGGACTGGGCCCGGGAGAGCATGGCCCGGTTGGTGATCTTCAGGCTCTCGAAGCGCATGGCCTCGGGGATGCCCGGGCAGAGCCGTTCACAGACGGCGATGGTGGCCTCCGGCGTAACGTCCCTGGGACCGAAGCCCGTACCGCCGGTGGTCACACAAAGAGCCACGTCCAGCACATCCGCCGTTTTCCGGATCTCCCCGGCGATCTGATCTTTTTCATCGGGTACGATGGCGGTGTATACCACCTCATAGCCCGCCTCCTGGAGCATCTGGCAGACCAGAGGTCCGCCTGTGTCCACCCGCTCTCCGACGGAGCCTTTATCGCTTACCGTGATCACAGCCGCTGTATTTGCCATTTTCATTTCCTCCTGTTTATTCCTGTCTGACAAAATGCCCGGACTTGCCGCCGGACTTTTCCATCAGACGAATTTGATCGATTACGATATCCCGCTGCACCGCCTTGCACATGTCGTAGATGGTCAGAGCCGCGGCGGATACCGCCGTCAGCGCCTCCATCTCCACACCCGTCTCTCCCTTGCATTTGGTCGTCCCCGTCACGGTGATCTCGTGGGTCCCGTCGTCCAGGGAAAAAGAGATGTCCACCCCCGTCAGCGCAATGGGATGGCACATGGGGATCAGATCTGAGCAGCGCTTGGCCGCCATGATGCCGGCCACCTGGGCAACCGCCAGCACGTCGCCCTTCTTCATTTTCCCGTTTTTGACCTTTTCGTAGGTCTCGGCATTGAGGCGTACCACGCCTTCCGCCGTGGCGATGCGCAGGGTCTGCTCCTTCTGGCTCACGTCCACCATTCCGGCCCGGCCCTGTTCGTTAAAATGGGTAAACTCGCTCACGTCTCACCCTCCTATGGCGTTCATGTTCCGCAGGCTTGCACTCTTGCCGTCCTCGGCGATATGGTGGCGTCGGGGCTTTTCGGCAATGGCTTTTCGCATGGTCTGATACAGTTCCTCCCCGTGCAGGCCCTTGAGATTGATCTCCCCTGCGCTGTGCAGGCAGGGCTTGAGCTTGCCGTCCGAGGTGACCCGGATCCGGTTGCAGGTCGGGCAGAAATGGCTGCTGACGGGATTGATCAGGCCCACGGTCCCCATACCGCCCTCCAACTTATACAGGACGGATACGCCGTCGTCGCCCCAGGGCTTGAGCTCCGGCACCCGCTCCAGCACCACGGAGCCGGGCAAAAACCGCTCCCGGTCCCAGTCGGCGCATTCACCGATGGGCATGAGCTCAATAAAGCGCACCCCGATCTTTTCGTTCCGCGTCAGCTCCACGAAATCCCGGATCTCGTCGTCGTTGACGCCTCCCATGAGTACGCAGTTGATCTTGATCCGGTCGAACCCCGTCTCCCGGGCCGCCGCCAGCCCGGCCTGAACGTCGGCGAAGGTGCCGATCCGGGAGATTTGGGCAAAGCGCTCCGGCCGCAGCGTGTCCAGACTGATGTTCAGACGGGAAACCCCCGCCTCCCGCAGGTCCCGGGCATACCGGGGCAGCAGGACGGCGTTGGTGGTCATGCACAGCTCTTCCACCCCGTCAATGGCGCTGATGCGCCGGCAGATATCGATGATGCCCCTGCGCACCAGCGGCTCTCCCCCGGTCAGCCGGATCTTCCGGATCCCGCAGCGCACCGCGGCGCCCACGATCTCCTCGATCTCCTCCAGCGTGAGGATGGCGCTGTGGGGCAGCTTTTCAATTCCATGGGCCGGCATGCAGTACAGACACCGCAAATTGCACAGGTCCGTTACCGACAGGCGCAGGTACGTGATCTGCCTGCCATAATTATCCAACATACGATCACCAATTACATTTCTGGTTTCAGATCCGGTACGCCCTCACAGGGGTTCCGGCGGGAAGGGGCTCGCTGCCCCCGGGGATCTCCGCCAGCACGTCGCTGTCCACAAAAGAGGACACCACGCCGTTGCCCTGCTTGCCGTGCTCCCGGAAGAAGGCCTGTCCGTTCTCGATAACGACCCGGCCATGGACGAACCGCTGTTTGGGACTGGGCTTTTTGTAATCCTCCTGCAGCAGCAGCGTCATCTCCTCGGGCAGGACCTGGGTCATGCCCATGAGCTTTTTGATATAGGCAAGGCCCACGCCGTACAGGCCCGTGACCGCCGCGCCGGGATTGCCCGAGAGGCTCAGGATCATCTTATCTCCGCAGGCAGCCGCCATCATGGATCCGCCGGGCTTGAAATCCAGCTTCCAGAAGAGAATATCGGACCCCAGTTTTTCGGCGGAGGTCACCGCCCAGTCATAGTCGCCCACCGAGGCGCCGCCTGTGGTAATGACCATATCCGAATCCTTCAGCGCCTCGCCGATGGCGGCGGCAATGGTATCGGGGTCATCCGGGCAGATGCCGCCGTTGACGGGGACGGCGCCAAAGCTCTGGAGCAGTCCCATGAGCGTATAGACGTTGCTGTTGTAGATCTTGGCCGGCTCCAGCGGCTTTCCCACCTCCGTCAGCTCCGAGCCTGTGTTGATGATGGTAATGACCGGCTTTTTGTACACCGTCACCTCAGCGATGCCCTGACCGGCAAGCACGCCCATCAGCGGCGCGCTGAGCCTCGTCCCGGCCTTTGCGATCAGCTCCCCGGCCAGCATATCCTCTCCGGCAAAGACGATATTGCCCGGCTTCTGGGGCTTGAAAATCTTCACCGTACCGGCGTCAAATTCCGTCTCCTCGTACTTGATGGTCACGTCAGCGCCATAGGGCACCGGCGCGCCCGTCAGGATCTTCGCCGCAAAGCCGGAGGTAACGGGAACGGTGGGCTGTGTCCCGGCGGGCAGCTCCTCCGTAATTTTCAGCACCACCGGGTTCTCCGGTGTGGCGTTTGCCGTATCCGCAGCCAGGAAGGCATACCCGTCATAGGGGGAGCGGGCAAAGGAGGGCACGGGGATCCGGGTATACAGATCCTCTGCCAAAACTCTCCCGTACGCCTCTCCGATCCGGCAGCACTCCGTCTGCAGTGAAACCGGGTATTGCAGCATCAAATCTCTGGCCTTCTGGGCCGAAATGTTTTTCAGCATCCTACAGTCTCCTTCTTCACACGGGATCATGCGTCCCGGTTATTCTCCTGTTCCGTTGCATTTTTCAGCTCCAGGATCTGCTCCGGGGTAAAGGTATACACCGCGTCGCAGAACTGGCAGGTGACCTCGATGGGCTTGTTCTCCCGGTACATGCTCTCCAGCTCCTCGTCACCGATCCCGGCCACAGCCCGGGACACCCGCTCCCGGCTGCAGTAGCACCGGTACTCCACCGGCGTGCGCTCCAGGATCTTCGGCTCAAATCCCACCAGCACCAGCCGGATCAGCTCCTCGGGGCCGTAAGTGCGCAGCACGTCCGTGACCGGTCCCACGATCCGGATGTTCTGCTCCAGGCTGTCCACAAGGCTATCAGGCGCACCCGGCAGCAGCTGGATCACATAGCCGCCCGCGGTGATCACGCTCTGATCCCGGTCCACCAGAACGCCCAGCGCCACAGCGGCGGGCGTCTGCTCGCTGACCGCAAAATAGGAGGTAAAATCCTCCGCAATCTCGCCGGAGACAAGCTCCGTACTGCCCACGTAGGGCTCTTTCATATTCAGATCCCGGATCACCGTCAGTGTGCCGGCCGTGCCAACGGCCCGGCCCACGTCCAGCTTTCCGTTATCCTTCAGCGGCAGATCCACCAGCGGGTTCTGAGCATAAGCCCTCACGTTTCCCGCGGCGTCGGAAACGGCCACGACGCTCCCGATGGGGCCGCCGCCGCTGATGCGCACGGTCACGCTCTGATCCTCACCCTTGAGCGCGTTTCCGATGATGGCGGTGGCCGCCATGGTCCGCCCCAGGGCCGCCGTCACAACCGGCGTACAGCGGTGGATCTGTCTTGCCCGCTCCACCGCTGCTGTATTCTTGATTGCTGCAATTTTAATAAAGCCGTCGCCTGCGACGGCTCTTACGATTTCATCCATACTGTTCCCCATCCTTCGGTTTTCTCGCCAGGATCATAATGCGCTGCTCACCGGGTCCCGGCGGCAGAAAAGAAAGCTCTCCCAGGATACGCACGTCCACAAAGCCGCCGGAGAGCAGGCGCTGCCGGAGAAATTCCGGCTCATAGAGATATTCCCGGTGTTCCTCCTCGTCCCGCCGCCAGAGTTCCCCCTGCCGGGAAAAGAGGTCCATGCCGTAAATGCACACGTTTTCTGCCGGATCCACCTCCGTGCGCCAGAGGCAGAACACGTCATCCGTCTCGTCGAAAAACACCTGTCCGTCCAGTGCCCGCAGCTTTTCCGGCGTGTTGACGTCAAAGATCAGCACGCCCCCCGGCTCCAGAAAGAGCCACAGCCGGTGAAGCGCCCTGTCCAGACTTTCCGGTTCGATGTAGTTCACCCCGTCCAGGCAGCAGACCTCCGCGTCAACAGTGCCGTACAGATCCAGCTCCTCAAAGGACTGGTTGAGCAGCAGCGGCGCCACCGGGCAGCCGGCCGTTTTCTCCCGGGCCACGGCAAGCATCTCCGCCGAGGCGTCCGCGGCGATCATCTCATAGCCCCGATCGGCCAGCAGCTTTGTCATGCTCCCCGTGCCGCATGCCATATCCAGCACGGTTTTCACCTGCAGGCCGCACCGCTGAAAGACCGCCTCGTAATAGTCGGCAAAGCGCTCGTAGGGCACATCCGTGGTCAGATCGTCGTAAAACGCAGCCAGCGGGCCGTAGGCGTTCACTTGCCGGCGTCCTCCCCGTCCTCAGGCTTCAGGATCCCCATGCGCTCAAAGGCAATGGCGTAGCCGTCGGCCCCGTACTGGAGACTTCTGTTTACCCGGCTGATGGTGGCGCTGGAGGCGCCCGTCTGCTCCAGAATGGAGTTGTAGATATGTCCCTGGCTGAGCAGCTCTGCCACCTGGAAGCGCTGTTCCATGGCGTACAGCTCCGTCACGGAGCACAAGTCCTCAAAAAACTTCATGCATTCGTCAACAGTCTCAAGGGTCAAAATCGCCTTATACATATTTTCATATCTGGCTTTTTTGATGTTTTTGATATTCTTGTTCATAGCTGACCTCACATTTAAATTTTTATTGTATAATCATATTTTACATGGTTAAAGCGTGAAAGTAAAGAGAAATTTGCATCTTTTCCGTCAAAAGGAAAAACTGTCACACAATTCCAGCCGTCGCCATATACTGTTGCATAAAGACAGCAGCAGGAGGAAAACTATGTTTGTCGTAAAGCCGCAAAAGCTGGAAAAAACGCTCACCTGGGAGGGCTTTGAGGCGGTCACCGTCTCCGTGACCTATCCGTCTCTGTCCGGCCGGGGATGCTTTGTGGGACGCTTTAACCGTTTTTACCGCCGGGAGGCGGGTAAAGTCCTCGCCCTTGCCCGGAAAAAGCTCTATCCCCGGGCCGTCGCCGCCCTTGGCCGCGCCCTGGGAGAAAACGCCGTGTTTCGCCCGTATACGCTCTCTGCGACTTATACCGTCACCCTGTGCGACGGCGGCATTGTCAGTCTGTACCGGGATCTGTACACCGACACGGGAGGCGCCCACGGCAGCACCCTCCGGCAGAGTGAAAGCTGGAGCGGAAAAAGCGGCTGGCTGCTTCGCCTGGAGCAGTTCTTTCCCCGGGGACAGAACTACCGACGCCTGCTCACAGGCAACGCCATCGCCCTGGCCGCAGCCGCGCTTGCCCAGGGGACCGGCGCGTTTTTTGAAGATTATGAAAAGCGCCTGCGCCGCTGCTTTTCCAGCTGCAGCTACTATCTCACGTCGGCGGGCATCGCCGTGTACTACCAGCAGTACGCTGTGGCGCCGTACGCCGCAGGGATCCCCACCTTCCTGTACCCCTGGGAAAAGACGGCATGGAAACAGCTTCCAGACATAACCGTTCTGTGACGCGGCATACTGATACAGGGGGATCGCATGTATATCGAAAAGCCCAAGCCGGCTTTCATCTCCTACGGAGAGGCCGACAAGTCCAAAAAGCCGGACCGGCGCACCAACACCCAGAGTCCCACCGACGACGCGGTGAACCGGATGCGCAACTGGTCCATTGAGAACAAGCAGTAAAAAAGGGACGCTGAGCGTCCCTTTTTTACTGCGCTTTTTTCTCCGCCAGCTTTTTCAGCCGCGCGGCCCAGGCATTCTTACCCACAAAGTCGGCGATGGTAAACAGCAGGCACACGCTGATCAGATCCAGAAACTTGATATGACGCTCATAGGTCACCGCGGCTCCGTTTTCATCGATCGCATAGTGGGCAGTGTATTTGGTAAAGACGTATCCCACGGTGGAGAGCTCTCCGCTTCCCCGCCAGATACCCTCCTGCATGGCCTCGCCGCCCCGGGCAAAGCCCATCAGATCCGTGCCGATCAGATAATCGTCGGAGAAGATCTGCCTGGCCACCACGCAGATATAG
>ONVR01000144.1 GCA_900321335.1 uncultured Eubacteriales bacterium
CACGAAAACGGTGTACAGTCTGCCCTCGTCCTCTACAAGCCGGGCATCCTGAATTTGGTAGCCGTTGTCGTGGAGCCATTGAGTCAGCACGTCCTGTTTGGACTGGGGCTGCAGGATCAGATGCGCGCCGCTTTTGGTCCAGGGCGCGTTTTGAAGAATATGCGCGATGGTTTCTCCGCCCATTCCGGCAATGACCACGGTATCTGCCGGAGCGCATCCCGTCAGTCCGTCGCACAGAACAAAGCGGATCTGTCCCTCAAGTCCCTGGGCGGCGGCGGTAGCCCGGGCCGCAGCCAGCGGCCCTTCGTGGATGTCCGTGGCGGTCACATCCGTAGCGATGCCCTTTTGCAGCAGATATACGGCCAGATACCCGTGATCTGTTCCCACGTCCGCAACGGAACCGGGACGGACCAGATCCGCCACGGCCTGAAGCCGTTTGGACAGTCGTCGTTCTCCCGACATGGTTTCACCTGCCTTCTGAAAAACAACAGGTGGGACCGGACGGACCCGGATCCCACCATACCTGTTGCGTTTTGCCCGATCAGGCCTCCTGCGTCTTGGCAGCCGCGATAAACTCGTTGAGCTTGGGAACGAAGACGTTGGCGTCCACGTCGTGAACCTCGCAGGCCTCGCCCAGAGTCTCGCCGCTGGCAGCCTCGCAGCCCAGGCAGTGCATGCCCATGGCAAGGAACATAGGGACGGATTCGGGAGCGACTTCCAGAATGTCGGACAGAAGGGTATCCTTCGTGATTTCAATCATTGCGATTACCTCCAAAATGTGTTTTTGCTTTTGTACCGTTTATAGCAATATTATATCCATAAACTGCCGTGTTTGCAATAGCTTTTTCGTATGGATACCTTTGCCTTCGGGTATGGATTGCGGGACTGATCACAGATCCTTGGCCAGAACGCGGGCAAGAGCCTCCAGAGGCGCCCGGTCCTTCAGAGAGGACTTGAAGGTGACCTTGTTCTCCTCCAGGACCGTCAGGTTTTTCATGCCCTCCAGCGCGGCGGTCATGGCTTTGGCGGCGGCGGGGGCCCAGGAGCCGTTTTCCACCAGCGCGACGGTGCGGCCGCAAAGGCCGTGATGCTTCATGCCGGTGATGAAGTGCTCCATCTTCGGGTGGCACAGGGCGTTGTAGGTGGGGGAGCACAGCACCAGATGGCTCAGCCGGAAGGCAAGGGCGATGAGCTCGGATTCGTCCGTGTTGGAAACGTCCCGGATCACCACGTTCTTCACCCCCAGCTCTGCCAGCTCGCAGGCAAGGATGTTGGCGGCGTTTTCCGTATCGCCGTACATGGAGGCGTAGGCGATGAATACGCCCTTGTCCTCGGGAGTGTAGGAGCTCCACTTGTTGTATTTGTCAAGGATATAACCGAAATCGGACCGCCAGACGGGGCCGTGCAGGGGGCAGATGTACGCGATGTCCAGACCGGCGGCCTTGCCCAGCAGCTTTTGCACCTGGGGGCTGTATTTGCCCACGATGTTGGTGTAGTACCGGCGGGCGTCATCCAGCCAGTCCCGGTCAAAGTTGACCTCGTCGTTGAAGAGATAGCCGTCCAGAGCCCCAAAGGTGCCGAAGGCGTCGGCGGAAAAGAGTACCTTGTCCAGTGCGTCGTAGGTCACCATGACCTCCGGCCAGTGGACCATGGGCGCCATGACAAAGCTCAGGGTGTGGCGGCCCAGGCAGAGTGTGTCGCCCTCGGAGACGACCAGACTCCTGGCAGCGGCATCAAAGGTGAAAAACTGCTGGATCATGGGCAGGGTCTTGGCGTTGCAGACGATGGTGGCTGCGGGATACTTTTCCGCGGCCATCTGCAGGGTTGCGGCGTGATCCGGCTCCATGTGGTCCACCACGATGTAATCCAGGGGCCGTCCGTTCAGAGCGTGCTCCACGTTTTCAAAAAACTGTCTGCCGCAGTTGTAGTCCACCGTGTCCATCAGGCAGGTTTTCTCATCGGAAATCACGTAGGAATTGAAAGAGGCGCCCCGGGGGATGGGGTATACGTTTTCAAACAGGTGCAGGCGGCGGTCACTGGCGCCTACCCAGGTGATGTCGTTGGTTATCTTGCGTGTGCAGTACATAATACAATTCACCTCGTAAACAGATTCAATACAAAGGTAGTGTACCATATTTTTGACCCGGAACACAATACAAAGGGCGTTTTTTCTGCGAAAAAAGAGAACTTGCAGACGCGCCTGGTTTTTTGATGCCTGCCGAAAGAAAGGGAGGCAGAAGCATTCGCTTCTGCCTCCCTTTCTTTTGAGTAAGCCTGTAAGCCGGGTTCTGTAATCGACAGCCATCTATCTAGTCCCGCTGTTGCCGGCGGGATCCAGCCACCTCCTGAGAACGGCCGGGCAGGCCATATGTTCTCCCACGGTGTTGCTCCGGATAGAGTTTACAGCGGTCACGCGTCTCCGGTGACCGGGTGAGCTCTTACCTCGCCTTTCCACCCTTACCGGCGTGCGCCGGCGGTATTTCTCTGTTGCACTTGTCCTGAAGTCGCCTTCGGCGGGCGTTACCCGTTATCCTTGCCCTGGGAGCCCGGACTTTCCTCACGGGACGCCTTTCGGCGTTCCCCCGCGGCTGTCCGGCTTACTCTGTGGGTATTTTATCGCATTTGTTTCCCTGTGTCAATTGATCAATCTGCCATGGAGCGCAGATGTTTGCGGTGAGAATAGCCGATGTAAGTCATCAGAAATACGGGGATGACCGCCGTCACCGCACCCATGATGAAGGTGGGGGTGATGCCTGTGGCAATGCCCGTCTCCACGTTGACAGAGGCCCGGATGACGTCGTTGGCAATGAAGTTGAAGAAGATGGAGCTGCACCCCAGCGCCAGCATGGCAACGCCGTAGTTGGTGCCGGAGTTTTTCGCACCGAACAGATCGGTGCACAAAGCGGCGTTCAGGGCAGAGGGACCGCCGTAGGCAAAGGCGATCAGGGCGATGGTGGCAAAATAGCCGTACCCGCCGATGAAGGTCATCAGAACGGCGCCGATGAGGGTCAGACCGCAGAGAATGAAGATGGTGTTGCCTCGGCCGAGTTTATCGGACAGGGAGGACATGATCAGCCGCCCGGCGGCGTTGGTGATGCCTGTAAAGGACACACACAGCACGGCCGCGCTGGGGGAGAGCCCCCGGACGATGCCCAGATCCTTGATCAGCGGCACGCACAGATTCCAGGTGCCGTTGATGAAGAAGATGGACAGAAACAGCGCCCAAAAGGTGGGCTGGCGCATAGCCTGCAGGAGCGTGTCGCCGCCCTTGACGGCGGCCTCGTTGAGGTGAAGGCTTTTCAGATACGCCTCATCCGGCAGGGAGATCAGCAGGCAGGCTGCCAGACCCAGAACGAAAAACACGGCGGCAAGCGTAAGAAATACAGGGCCGAAGCGGACGACCCCGTCCACCCGGTGGGCATCCATCAGCAGCGTGGCCACCGGGGTGAAGACCACCGTTGACAGACCGAAGGCCGAGCAGGCCAGACCGGAGGCCAGACCGCGCTTGTGGGGCAGCCACTTCTGAATGCAGCTGATGCAGGCGCCGTAGGCGATGCCGGAGCCAAGGCCGGCCATAATGGCGTAAGTGAAGTTCAAAAGGCCAATGGTGTGCGGCGTGAGCAGAGAGGTGAGGCCGACGCCCCCGGCAAAGACGATCACGCCGACAATACAGGTGAGTTTCGGCCCTTTTTTGTCGTTGAGAAATCCGCCGATCAGATTTCCAAATACAAAGGCGAAGATCATATAGGAGGACACCATACCGGCCGCCTTGTCGCTCCACTGAAAGGAGACGACCACGTCGGAGCGGATGGCGCTCCACAGGTATAAAATCCCCACACAGAGCTGTACCACGAGGCAGCCGACGATCGTTGCGATCCGTTTTCTCTTACTTTGACGAGCCATGCTATGCGCATCCTTTAACATTTTTTTTCTCATAAAAAAATAGTTTAATGGATTGGCATGGATCTGTCAAGAAAAAATTGACCTGTATGCGCCGCGTCAGGCGTCCGGGCCGGGGTGCGTCAGCACCTCCGCAAAGGCCTCGGCAAAGTACACCGTGGCGGCCCGGGCCTCCTCATAGGTGTTGCCGGTGCAGCCCATTTCCACGATCAGGGAGCCGTGGGTGGCCTGCTGGTTATAGCGGTATTTGGACAGATTGATGGGCTTTGCCAGAGAGGGAAACATCCGGTTCATGGCGTACTGCAGATGAACGGCCAGCTTCAGATTCTCCATCCAGTCCGGGTGTTCCAGCCCGGAAAAGTCCGTGCCCGCGATCAGCAGGACCTGGCTGCAGGTGGTGTCACCGACCTGGGCCACGGTCTTGTACTGGCGGCCCTGGGCGTCGGAAATGGCGTCCCGGTGCAGGTCGATGACGGCGACGATATTGGGATACGCGGCGAGCCACCCGTCGATGGCTTCCATGGAGCGCTGATAGGAGCCGGAATAGGCCGGGTAATCATAGAGATTTGTGTCGTGGATAACGGAAATGCCGTACCGGGTCAGCTCGCTGGCCAGGACCTCTCCAAGCCCGGTCACGTTGTGGGCGGCGTCCGTGGTGCGGTAGGGGTCCGATTCTGTGTAGGTGCCGTCCGGCATATAGGATTCCGAACCGTGGGTGTGGACGATCAGCACGGCCGGGCCGTCCGCCGGGAGCGGGAGATCCAGAGGCTCGTTGAGCAGCGCTTCCAGATCCGGGGCGTAATCCGTATCGTTGTCCAGATGGATGCCATCGGCGGTCAGCGGGCCGGAAAACACGTCCTCCGGGATCGCCGGGGCCTCAGGCGGCGCTGTGGGCACAGACGGTTCTGTGTTCTCGGCCGGTGTGGACGGGTCTGCCGGTGTGTCGGCTGCTTCGGCAGGATCGGTGGTTATCTCTTCGGAAGGGGTGCCGGCCGGATCTTCCCGGTCATCCGCCTCAAAGTAGGGCGGCGATAAAACCTGCCCGGCCTCGTCCCCGGCGGCGTCATTCCGGAACAGATGCCCCAGATCCTCCCAGAATAAATCACCGCCTGTTCCCAGCAGGGCAATGCGCTGGAGGATCTTTTCCCGGGAGGGGGACAGGGCGGACCGCCTGGCAGACACGGCGGGCAGGTTTCCGCCGGAGAGCAGGCGAAAAGCAAAACATACCAGCGCCATAGCGGCAATTCCTGCCGCAAGCTTTCTCAGAGGGAAGGGCTGTCTGCGCCTGCGTCTTTTCATCCTTGGTGCCTCCGTACTGCAAGATACGGAAGTATATGCGCCGCCGACAGGGTTTATGCCGGCGCATTTGCTATTGCAAAACCGGGGCCGGATAGTATATAATACCTAATAATACGTTTCCAACAAGGCTGAAAGAATTTGAGGCGCGGATATGGACTACAGTTTTTACGCTCTGGTTTCGAGAATGAAAAACATCAGCCGCTGGGCGCTGATGCGCAACAGCTACCCGGAGAATGTGCAGGAGCACTCCCACATGGTGGCGGTACTGGCCCACGCCCTGTGCGTGATCCGTCGGGACGTTTTCGGGATCCCCACGGACCCCGGTGCGGCGGTGAGCGCGGCGCTGTTTCACGACGCCTCAGAGATCCTGACGGGGGATCTGCCGACCCCCATCAAGTACCACGATCCGGAGATCATGACCGCCTATAAGCAGGTGGAGCAGCAGGCGGCCAAAAAGCTGGTCAGCTCGCTGCCGCCGGAGATGCGGGACGCCTATGAACAGGTCCTGACACCGGCGGACCCGGATGTGGCCGCCATCGTCAAGGCGGCGGATAGACTCTCGGCATACATCAAGTGTGTGGAAGAGCTAAAGGCGGGCAACAACGAGTTCCGCTCCGCCTCGGAGCAGACCATGCGCAAGCTCC
>ONVR01000380.1 GCA_900321335.1 uncultured Eubacteriales bacterium
ACCGTCTCCTCGCTTTCCACGTCAATGTTGCTCGTGGCCTCGTCGAAGATCCAGACCGGCGAATCATGGAGCAGCCCCCGGGCGAGAGCCAGGCGCTGCTTCTGCCCGCCGGAGAGGTTGCCCGCGTTTTCAAGAAGTTCGGTGTCGAGTCCGTTTTCGCTCCGGAGATAATCCGCCAGCGCACAGTCGGAGAGTACCCGCCAGAGCTTTTCATCGGTGGCGGCACTGTCGGCCAGAAGCAGGTTTTCCCGCACCGTGCCCTTGAAAAAGACCGATCCGAAGCCTATGTAGGTGACGGCCTTCATCAGACTGTCTTCCGAAACGGTATGGATGGGTTTGCCGCCGATGAAAAGCGCGCCGGAATCCGCGGTATTGCGCCCCATGATCAGGGAAGCCACGGTGGATTTGCCGCTGCCGGATTCTCCCACGATCCCCACAAATCCGTTTTCCGGGATATGGATATCTATGCCGTGGAGGATCTCCCGGTCGCCGTCATAGGAAAAGTGAACGTCCCGCAGGGAGATCTCGCCGCCGGTCACCGTCTCGTTTTTTTCTTCCGGCTCGTCTTCCTTCAGGAACCGGAAGATCTTGTCGCTTGCCGCCATGCCGTTCATGGCCACATGGAAATAGCTCCCCAGCCGGCGCATGGGCAGGAAGAACTCCGCGGACAGCAGGATCATGAAGATCACGTTTGCAAGTCCCAGCTCACCGCCTGAAAAGGCCAGGCCCGCCAGAAGGATCCCCAGCGCCGCGCCGCCGTAGGCGACGAAGTCCATGATGGTGACGGAGTTGAGCTGCATGGTCAGCACCGCCATGGTGACCTTCCTGAACTGTTCCGACTCCCGGCTCATCTGCATATTCATATATTCGTCCGCCTGATAGGTCTTCAGGGTCGTCATGCCCTGGAGGTTCTCAAGAAAAGTACTGCCGAGCTTCGTGTACTGTCCCCAATACTTCGCCAGGATCCTTTTGGCGATCTTCTGCACCATCATGATGGCGCCGGGGATCAGCGGCACGCAGATCAGCAGTACCCCGGCGACCTTCCACGAGCCCCCAAAGCCGAAAAGAAAGAACAGGGCGATGGGGGCCATGAACGCGTAGAAAAACTGGGGCACGTACTGCCCGAAATAGCTTTCGAGCTGCTCTACGCCCTCAACGCTCTCCTGTACCAGTTCCGCCGTGGTGACGTGCTCCCGGTAAGACGTGCCGAGTTTCAGGAGCTTTCCGTAGATCTTCTCCCGCATGACCCGCTTGACCGTGCGGGAGGCGAGATAGCTCATACGCGCGGCATATTTCGTGGTGAAAAACCGCAGAACCACCGTCACGGCGATCACGGCGGCGGGGACGGCGAGGTCACCGGGACCCCAGGCCCTGCTGTACAGATTCTGTACAGACCAGGCGATCATAAGGATCATCGCGGCATTGCAGCACAGCTCCAGAAACTGCAGCAGGATATTCCCGAAGATATACTTCCTGCTCTCGGGACACATCTGCATCAGTCGTTTGTCAAACATGGATACAACCTCCGTAGTTCACAGTATAGTTAACTATAGCTAACTATACTGCAGATAAAAAGCGACTCGGGCCTTCGTCTTGTTCGCTCGATCATTTTACAGCAGACGGCGCTTTTTTTCAAGAGGTACCGGGGACAAAGCGGTATAGATCCATAGGGATGACACGAATCCCGCCCTTGACGGGACTTTCGGCCTGTGGTATAGTGGTTATGGGATTCTAACCGTGTTTTCAGATCCGGTTCCGGGGTGGAGGAAGCTGATCGGTTTTTAAGTTCATAAACAGTTGCCCGGCCCGCACCGCCTTTCCCCGCTTCGGGGAGAGGCGATGTGTTCACCCAATGGTTAGTTAACACTAACGACGTGCCGAAGGCTGACAGATTCGATTGGAGGTTTGCTTATGCAGGAAAAGAAGAAGGCTCCGTCGCCCATTGCATGGGTGCTGGGGCAGACGGGAAATCACGGGGGAGAGTATGTGCTCAGCGTGATCCTGGCGGTGGTGGGCGTCGCGTTTTCCGTCGCGCCGTATTTCGCGGTGATCGGCGTCGTCCGGGGCCTGATGAACGGACAGAGGGAATTGTCCTTCTATTTGACCCGCTGCCTGATTATGGCGGCTCTCTGGCTGGGACGGGTGCTGTTCCACGCCCTTTCCACGGCTACCAGCCATAAAGCGACCTTTGCCGTGCTGGGGGAGATCCGCAAGCGCTGCCTGGAGAAGCTGACGTGCATGCCCCTGGGGGCCGTGCTGGAACAGAGCTCCGGGGCCCTGAAAAATACGCTCATCGAGCGGATAGACAGCATTGAAACGACGCTGGCCCATATCGTGCCGGAGTTCACGGCCAACCTCCTGATCCCCGTGGTGATCCTGGTCTATATCTTCACCCTGGACTGGAGGATGGGGCTGGCGAGCCTTGC
>ONVR01000092.1 GCA_900321335.1 uncultured Eubacteriales bacterium
AAAACCTGCCGATGAGAGTCGGCAGGTTTTTGCGTTGGATTCGTTATCCGGCTGCCCAAGGGGCGCGTCTGTCATGGAAAACGTTTTGCTCAGAGATTGTTTTCCGTTCTGCTGATCAGGTCGTTCTGGCAGTCCCGGGACAGTTCGATGAAATAGGCGGAGTAGCCCGCGATGCGGACCACCAGATCCCGGAAGGTGGCGGGGTCGGCCTGGGCGGCCCGCATGGTCTCGGAGGAGACGATGTTGTACTGGACCTCCATGCCGCCGCTTTCCATATAGGTCTGGGTCATGGTGCGGAGCTTTTCGATGCCGTCTTCCCGGCTCAGGGCGGAGGGATGGATACGGATGTTCAGGGCAAGGCCGTTCATGAACTTGCCCTGCTCAAAGCACAGGGCGGATGCCAGCACGGCGGTTGGGCCGTTCTTGTCCCGGCCTTGGGCGGGGGAGGCCGCGTCGGCGATGGGCTTGCCCGCCAGACGCCCGTCGGGAGTGGCCCAGGTGGTATAGCCCTGGGCGACGTGGCTGGCCGCGCCGTACATACCGCCCTTGAAGATCCGGCTGCGGGTGCTGTAACACTCCCGGCAGATCTCGTAGTAGGTGTCCACCACCCACTTCATCTGTTCGTCGGCGTAGGGATCGGCGTTGCCGTAATGGGGCACTTCACTGAGGATCTGCTGCCGCAGGACCTCGTGTCCCTCCCAGTTGGCCATGTAGGCGTCGTAGAGCTCCCGGGTGGTGCAGAGCTTTTTGTCAAAGCACATATACCGGATGGTGGTCAGGGAGTCGGCAACGGTGGCAAGACCCACGGCGGTGCAGCCGTAGGAGTTGTACTTGGCCCCGCCGCAGACCACGTCTTTGCCGTTTTCCATACAGCCCTCCATGGAGATGGAGAGGATGGGGTGCTGGTCGTGATACATGAACAGGTACTCCACGTAGTTTTCAATGGAGACCTGGGCCTTGAGCACGTAGGCAGCCAGGGTGCGCCAGGCCTGCTTGACCTCGTCGAGAGACTGCATATCGTACAGATAGCCCGTATGGATGCTGCACTGCTGATGGTTGAAGGGGTTGCAGCCGTCGTTGAGGGCCATGTCCAGAATGGTGCTGTACTGGGTATAGGCCTCGGGAGGGGTGGTGCCGTTGCCGGCGGCGTAGTCGTTGCCGGAGCCCGTGATCTCCTGGCAGCCGATCAGCGCGTAGTCCCGGGCGTCCCGCAGAGAGAAGCCCAGCTCCTTCATAGCGCCGGGGATGATGACCTCGTCGTTCTGGAACAGGGGCAGACCGCCCACCAGACGGTTGACCTCAATGGCGCACTCCCAGAGCTCGTCGGGGGTGTTCTTGTTGATCCGCAGGGAGATGGTGGGGTCGTGCAGGCTGAGCCTGCCGAGAGTCTCCAGGGTCATATAGGTGACGGGATTGGTGGCGTCCTCGCCGGTGTCCGGGTCCACGCCGCCGATGGTGGTGTGCAGGTAGGTGTTGCCGATGCCGATGATCACCGTCAGAGGACCCACGCCGCCGTTATAGAAGCTGTTGATCTTCATGAAGAAGCAGTCCGTGATCTCCTGGGCCTGGTCCATGGTGATCCGTCCCGCCTCCAGGTCGGCCTTAAGATAGGGCCAGGTGTATTGGTCAAACCGGCCGAAGGAGCCGATATCCGTGACGCCGGACATGGCGATCATCATCTCGTAGAGCAGGGTCGCCTGGCAGGCCTGCCAGTAGGTTTGCACCGGGTTTTCGGAGATCCAGGTCAGGTTGTCGCCCATCTGCCGCAGCTCCGCGCTGCGGGCCGCATCGGCGCAGCGCGCCGCCGCGTCATAGCAGACCTGGCCGTAGCGCTTGAGTAGGGTAATGGCGCCGTCGCAGACGATCTCCACGGCGCTGTAAAACAGATTTTTCTCCAGATCCTCGCCCATGAGATTGTTCCGGTGGGCGTCGATCCAGTCCCGGGCCTGCTGCCGCAGAGCCGCGTAGCCTGTGGAGAGAAGCTTCCGATACCCGGGAGTGGAATGGCCGGCGGGCATCATGACGATGGGCATGTTCTCACTGAAGGAGCGCACCCCCAGGCGGTTGAGTTCGTCGTAGCCCTCCGGCTGCCAGGCGTTGGCCATGGCGTCGATGGTGCGGCCCCGCCAGTAGGCGCCCACGGCGCGGAGCCTTTCCATATCCTCCGGAGACATGACGAGACGCAGTTCATCCGTCTCCGGGTTGTGGTACATCCCGTCGTCGCCCAGCTTCCAGATGCCCTCGTCGGCCAGCTTGACGTACATATCGCCGCCGCCCCAGCGTGGGTCCAGACGGGTGCCGCAGAAATACTTGGTGTTGTTGGCCACCAGAATCTCGTGATCCTCTACCCGCGGGGTCATCTCCTCGCACATGGCTTTGAAAATCAGGGCATTGCGAATGGTGGGGACCACGTTTTCATATTTTTTGTTGGCCTCCGTTATGATCGTGGCCCGCTCCGAGTCCACCTGGAAGATCCGCTCCCGGGTGCGCTCATGCATGACCTTCATACGCTCGGTTACAGGACGAAACCGGTACATAACACAACCTCCGTTCCGGCGCGGCGCGCCACTTGCTTTTCTTTATTTTACCGCCAATTTGGCGGATGTACAAGAGCCGCCGCAAATCTTTTCGCGGCGGCTCTCGTTTTTTCCGGGGTGGTTAATTGTCATCCTCAGGCTCGTCATCGTCGGGATCCCAGTCCTCAGGGCCATCCCCGTCTTCGTCATCTCCGGAATCGTCCAGATCATCGTCCGGATCGTCTTCCTCATCGTGGGGTTCCTGGGCGTCCTCCAGGTCGTCCACCAGATCCTCCAGCTCGTCGAGATACGGATCCTCCGGAAACGCGTCGGGGAGATTGGCGTAATCCTCCGGATCCACACCCGTGCCGCTGAAACGGGACGCCAGCTCGTACAGGGGCATGGCGGCCAGTTTGTCCAGATCCAGAGCGGGATTTTCCCGCTGCATACGGAGGATCAGCGCCGCCTTGCCGGGAGAAATGCCGTAGTGATCGGCAAGGGTAACGAGGGCCTCGTCCGCGTCTACGCTCTGGTCAAGGACCCGGGCGCTGCCCACCATGGCGTCCACGCTCTGATCGATCTGCCGGGACAGTTCAATACGGAGCGTCTGGGATTTCTTCTCGCTGTCGCAGTCCACGGACAGGAGCACCACGTTTTGGGTTTCCGTCAGGTAGCCGTGCTTGACCATGGAGCCCAGAAGGGCGTTGACGGCCACGTCCAGATCCGTGTTTTTCAGGTTCATATCCTCCAGGACGATCCGGCCGTCCGGGTTGTTGGCCTCCGCCCGGATGACCCTTTCCCGGCTGTTGACCGACAGGGTCACGCTGGGGTTGACGTCGAGATAGACAGTCGCCTGGATGCGCAGGTTGACCAGAAAGTAGGCCAGGAAAACAAGAACGAATACCGCAGCGGCGGCAAGGGCGGGGCGGAGCACCTTGATTGCGGTACGCCGCCGGGACGCCGTGCCGTCCAGATACCAGGCCGTCTCATCGGCCCGCTCCACCGGCTGGTGCCAGAGCGCCTCGGCACGGTTGGGGACCATGTCGTTTACTGCGTTTTTCAGATGCCGCTCCACGCGGTCGTTGGTGACGGTGCTCATAGCTTTCCCTCCAGTTCTTTTCGCAGTTTTTTCAGACCTCTGCTGTATTTGGACAAAACGGTGGAAAGGGGAAGATCCAGCAGCTCGCCGATCTGGCGGTGCTTGAGGCCCGATACGGCGTGCAGGATGATGATCCGGCTCTCCTCCGGGGTGAGGGATTCCAGGGCGGCCTTCAGAACGATCCTGTCCTCCAGATCGGTGATCCGGTCAAAACCCGGATCTTCGGCTGCGGCCTCAACGGAAACGGCGGCGGTGCGGCGCTGTTGCCGGAAGCGCATCATGCACAGGTTCCGGGTGATGGTGAGGATCCAGGCCATGGGTTTTCCCTGGGGTGTATAGAGATGGGCGGCCCCGCGGATCTTCAGAAACGTCTCCTGCATCACGTCCTCGGCGTCCTGGCTGTGGCGAAGCAGGGACAGGGCATAGGCGTATACGGCGCCGCTGGTCTGCTCATACAGGGTGCAGAAAGCATCCTTGTCCTCCCGGGTGATGCGCAAAAGCAGATCCTCGTCCGGCAAAGAGGCGCGGCGCGCTGCCCGGCTCTCATCGGAAATGGCGGCAAAGGCCAACATGGGGCTCACCTCCCTTGTAAGTTTTTCCAGTTCCATTATAGCGTATTGCGCTCCCGCTGCACAAGCCCCAGCAGAACGGTCAGATTGCCGTTCCGGCACCGCAGATCATCCAGAAAGGACTGTGCCTGGGCAGGATCGCGCAGAACGACGCGATAGGACAGCTCGTACATGGTGCCCATGTTGGTGGTCTTGACCCGCTGGAGCCGGGCGGACGTGGTATAGCGGGTGAACAGATCGTCGAACAGACCGTCATAGCTCAGATCCTCGGCAATGGTGATGCGTAGCTCCCGCTCTCTGGGGAGCAGGGCGTCAAGGCCCGCCGCATGGAGAAGCAGCAGCAACAGACCGGCCGCAAGGGTGATGATGGCGCCCAGGGTGAGAAACCCCATACCCGCGGCAAGCCCCACCGCCATGGCGTAAAACAGAAAGAGGATCTCCCGGGCGGTGCCTGGGGCGCTGCGGAACCGGATCAGGCCAAAGGCGCCAAGCACGGCCACGGAGGTGCCGAGGTTGCCGTTGACGATCATGATCACCGCGGCCACAAGCAGGGGAAGAACGGTGAGGATCATGCAGAAGCTGCCACCGGCAGGGTCCACCCGGTGGAAGATCCAGGCGATCACAAGGCCGAAGATCAGCGCCGCGGCCAAGGCCATGGCAACGGATTGCAGGGCAAAGGTCCCCGCGTGAAAAATGCTGCTTAACATATCTGTTTTCTCCTTTCGGTCCAGTTTTCCTCCCGATGAAGCATATAGGCGCCGTAGTCCCAGGCGCCGTGCTCTTTCCTGTAAACACAGCCGTATTTGGAAAAGGAGGTGGGGTAGATGTTCAGCCGGGAGAGGATCCGGGAGAACCAGAGGGGCGTGGCCCCCATGATCTTGCTCTCCATAAGGCGAGTGCCCTCCGGCAGAAGCAGAACGCCGTGGTCCCCGTCCTCCAGCCCCATCTGCGTCCTGCGGCTGCGGATATTGGCGTCAAAGGTGACCCGGAAGTCCGGATCCTCCCGGCCAAACAGGGCGATGCGGTCATAGGCCAGGTAGAGCCGCCGGCAGAGGGGATAGCGGGCCAGAAAGAAGTCGATCTCCCGCAGGATCTGGCAGTCCGGCTCCGGACGCCGGCCCTGCTCCACGTAGCGGTAAGCCTCTTCAAGGGTCATCTGTACCCGGCGCTTGTTGACAATATTGTCATACTTTTTCTTGATCTCCAGAAACACGGGGGAGTCCGGTCCGGGGATGCCGTAGCTGCGGAGCCGGAGCTTTTCCTTGTACACCGGATGCTCCAGGGAGCGACGGATCAGCAGGTCGTCCGGTGTGTCGTAGTAGATGTTGCAGATGGTGTGCAGGCCGTACTGATCCACCTGCATCCGGGCCTCCAGCGCGGCGCGCAGCGCACGGTACACGTGCTCAGGCATGAGGTATTTTTTCTCGTATCGGCTGAAAACAGTCTGTGCCATGGGGGATGCACCTCCTAATGTCTGATTT
>ONVR01000126.1 GCA_900321335.1 uncultured Eubacteriales bacterium
GTGATACTCGAGCAGCGGGGAAAGCTCTCCGCCACCGGCGTATCCGACGTGGAGAGCTTTGACGAAAACGAGATCGTGGTCAACACCTCCCAGGGGACCCTTGTGGTCCGGGGCAGCAATCTGCACATCGGAAAGCTCAGTCTGGACACGGGCGACATGGCCATGGAGGGCACCATCGACTCCATTGAATATGAGGACACCGGCAAGAGCCAGGGGGGCTTTTTCTCCCGCATGTTCCGGTAATGGAAAATCCCATTTCCCGCCAGCTGCTTCAGGCGCTGGCGGCTTTTTGTCTGGGCGCCGCGGGCGGGATCTTCTACGACTTTCTCCGGGTGCTGCGAAGGCGGCGCCGGAGCCGTCTGTTTACCGCCCTGTGCGATCTGCTGTTTTCGCTGGTTTTCTGCTGTGGCCTGTTCCTGCTGGGCTTTGATCTGGGGCTGGGGGAGCTGCGGCTTTTTATGGCGATCTTCGCCGGTCTGGGCGCCATGGCGTATTTTTATACAGCCGGTCCCTTTGTGCGCAGGGTCTTTGCCCTTGCCTGCACCGGCGGGGCCAAAGTTCTTTCCGTCGCCGCGATCCCCGCCGCCATGGGATGGAAGCTCCAAAAAAAATTCATAGTTTTTGTAAAAAATGTCTTTTCTTACGCAAAAAAAAGGTTTACAATATATCTTGTATCAAAGTTGCCTGCGGACAACCGCCGTTTTTCCGGTCCGGAAAACGGCCCGATCAGAAAGGACGGTTTCAATGAAGCTCAAGCGCGCGGGAATCATCACGTGGATCATCATCATTGCCCTCGTCGTGTCTTTAAGCGTCATGCTGATAAACAGAAAAAACCAGATCGACGATCTCCGGCAGCGCCGGGAAGCCCTCCAGCAGGAGGTCACCGACAAGGAGATCACCAACGCCGCTTTGGAATATGAGCTGGATCACCAGCACGACGATGACACCATTGCGGACATCGCCCGGGACGAGCTTGGCCTGGTCTCCCCCGGTGAAATTGTGTTTTACGACTCCGCGGAATAAGCCGGGAGCGTGGACAATAGACTCCGCCGGGCGGTACCGGCAAAGACAAATCTACAAATGAGAGGGTAAAGCATTCTATATGGATCTGGAAGTGGGCAGCATTCTGACCGGAAAGGTCACAGGTATCACAAAATTCGGAGCCTTTGTCACCGTCGCGCCGGGAAAATCCGGGCTCGTACATATCTCCGAGATCTCCAACACCTACGTAAACGACGTACACGACCACCTGACCGAGGGGCAGGAGGTCAAGGTCAAGGTCATCAGCATCGATGAGAACGGACGCATCAATCTGTCCATCAAGGCCACACTGCCGCCCCCTCCCCCCAGACAGCCCAGAGGCGACGGCCGCTCCTTCCGGCAAGGCGGCGGGCAGCGCCAGAGCCGCCCCCAGCAGGCGGGCGGTCAGCAGCGCTATGCCGCCGGCAGCGCCCCTGCCAGGACTCCCACAGCGGCCACCGTGCCGGAGAACAGCGGCGACAGCAATTTTGACGACATGCTCAAGCGCTTTATGCAGGACTCCGACAGCAAGATCTCCGGCCTGTACGCGGACCGCAAAAGCCGCAAAAGAAGAGGCTGAGCGAACACAAAAACATCCGGGACGGCAAAGCCGTCCCGGAGAATCCATCCCGCCCGGCGGGATTTTATTTAACCGGGAAGCGTAAATATAATTCACAAGCGAGGTGTAATGAAATGACCCTTGGACAAAAACTCCGCCAGGCCCGGCTGGAGCGCGGCCTGACGCAAAAACAGCTTGTGGGGGATCAGATCACCCGGAACATGCTCTCCAAGATCGAAAACGACAGCGCCACCCCCTCCATGCGGACCCTGGAATTTCTGGCCCGGCAGCTGAATCTGCCGGTGAGCTACTTCCTGTCGGATTTTTCCCTGTCGGACGGCACCTCCCCCGACGGTCTGGACCGGATGCGCCAGGCCTATCAGCAGGAGCGATATCAGGACTGCATCGACCTGCTGGAGCAGTCCAAAACGGCGGGCTCCACGGACGAGGGGTATCTGCTGCACGCCCTGGCCTGCATCGGCGCGGCCAAGCAGGCTCTGGCCGCCGGAAACGTGAACGAGGCCAAGGAGAACGCCGACGCCGCCGATTACTACAACAAGCAGGGCATGTACTACAGCGCCGCCGTGGA
>ONVR01000128.1 GCA_900321335.1 uncultured Eubacteriales bacterium
ACCAAGGTCAAGATGCTCGGCGGCAACCCCGTCGCGGCCAACCTGGCCGGCATCAAGGCCACCGGCATCATCTATCTGCTGTTCATCATCAGCGGCGGCATGGCCGGTGTGGCCGGCTCCCTGTTCGCTGCCAAGATGCAGCAGGGCAGCCTGATGGCCCTGTCTACGGCCCAGTTCACCGGTCTGACCGGCGCCATCCTCGGTGGTATCTCCTTCGGCGGCGGCGAAGGCGGCCTTGGCGGCGCTTTCGTAGGTATGCTGATCCTCAACACCTTTACCATCGGCATGAGTGTCTGCGGCGTCAACTCCAACCTCGCCACCATCTTCAACGGTCTGCTTCTGATTGTCGCCCTTGCGCTTGACTTCATCAGACAGGCGCGTAAGCGCAGAGTTTAAGGGGGGTCAATTATGCCTAAGAAATCTAATGCCTTTAAACGGTTTGCCTCGGGCACAGGCTTCAAACTGTTGATCATCCTGATCATTCTGATCATCATTGCGACCCTGATCAGCAGTGACGTGCTCAAGGGCGGCAGCCCCTTTGGTAAGGGATTCTTCTCTACCATCAACCTGCGTTCCATGTTCTACGGTCTTGTTGTTCAGCTGTTTATGATGTGCGGCCTCGGTATGCTGCTCATCGGCGGTAACATCGACCTGTCCGTCGCCGCCCAGGCTACCATGTTCAACGCGATCTTCGTTGTCATGTGCCGTGACACGGCGCTGCCCTGGGGCGTTATCTTCGTGATCGCGCTGCTCATCGCCGTGTGCGTGGGCCTGCTGCACGCCCTCATGGTTCTGAAGCTGAACTTCCCGTCCTTCATCGCCACCATCGGTATGTCTTCCGTGTACACCGGCATTGCCGGCTGGCTGCTGAACCTGACCAACGTCAACGTCAGCAGAGGCGGATTCATCAACATCGCCAAGGCCACGGTCTTCAACCTGATCCCCGTGACGTTCCTGGCCGGCATGGTGCTCGTCTTCATCTGCCAGTTCATCCTGTCCAAGACGAGATTCGGCCGCAGCTGCTTTGCTGCCGGCGGCAACCCCTTTGCCAGCCGTCTGGCCGGTATCAACACCAAGAAGGTCACCACGATCCTGTTCGTGATGTGCTCCGTGTTCACCGCCATCGGCGGCCTGTTCTACGTGAGCCAGACCAAGAAGGCCGACCCCACCGCTCTGACGTCCTCTGCGCCCAACATGACGGCCCTGTCCGCCGTTATGCTCGGCGGCGTCGCGTTCTCCGGTGGTACCGGCGGCATGACCGGTCCTCTGATCGCTCTGCTGGTTATGAAGGTTCTCGACAACGTTCTGACCATCATCGGCGTAAAGACCTACTGGAACACCTTTGCGGTCGGCGCTCTGCTGATCATCGCTCTGGTTATGGACTACCTGGCTGCCGAGAAGAGACGCAAGGCTCTGCTTGCCAGCGTTCAGTAATCCGTACAGTTTCGGAAAACAATACGCAAAAAACGATCCCGCGGCGTATGCCGCGGGATCGTTTTTCGTCTTTCATCCCGGACAGAAGGCGGCGCGATTGGAAATCGGTATTGATTCATACGATTTCCGGCGACCGCTTGAAATTCCGGACAGATTGTAATAGTATAATGGTATAAAAAACTGTCAGGAGGATATAGTCATGGCATTTTCCTTTGTACCCATGTCTGACCGGATCGCCCGGATCCGCGCCAAGCGCGACATCTTCACCAGCGGCCGGAACATGACCATCAACGCCGAGCGAACCAAGATTTATACCGACTATTACAAAGCCCATGAAAACGAGTTTCCCCTGCTCAAGCGGGCCGGGGCGCTTCTGGCGTGGGCAAAGACAAAGCAGTGCAACGTCTATGACGACGACATCCTCGTGGGTTCCTGCGGCCCGGACGAGCGGTCCCTGAGCCCCTACGTGGAGTGGAGCTGCAACTGGATCCCTGTGATCTGCGACGACACTGACGAGAACTTCCGGAAGGCGTGGCAGTCCCACGAGAGCGTGTACATGAGCGATGAGCAGCGCCAGATTTTCCGGGAAGCCTGGGACTTCTGGAAGGACCGGACCATTGCCGCCATGACCGCCGGCGTCCTCACGGAGGATTTCTGGGAGCACTCCGGCAACGGCAGCTACGTGGAGACGGGAGTCAACGGGATCCCCCGGATCGTCTCCGGCCGTCCCCAGGGCCACTACATCGCCAACTTCCGCAAGGCCATCAACGTGGGCTTCGGGGAGGTCAGACGCCAGGCCCAGGAAAAGATCGACGCCATGCTGGGACACGTCTACGGCGACCAGGCCAGGACCTTCCTGTTTTACGAGGCCGTCGTCCGGGTCTGTGACGCCGCCATCATCCTGTCCAAGCGCTATGCCCAGGCCTGCCGGGACAAGGCGGCCGGCTGCGCCGACGAGGCCAGACGGGCGGAGCTGCTGCGCATGGCGGACAGCCTGGACTGGATCATGGAGCATCCCGCCCGGAACTACTGGGAGGGCCTCCAGGCCGCCCTGTTCTACCAGCTGATGCTCTCCACCGACGCCCAGCAGCACGGCCAGTCCATCGGCCGCATTGACGACTACACCGGCCACCTGCTCCAGAAGGAGCTGGACGAGGGCAGGATCACCATGGAGCAGGCCCAGGAGTATACCGACGCCTTCATCCTCAAGATCAGCGATATGATCGTCCTGCCGGGCTTCCCCCAGACAAATGCCCAGATCATCGAGCTGCAGAAGAAGGGCATGAGCGTCTACTCCGCCATTTACAACGGCCTGACCGCCACCTCCGGCATCAATATCACCCTGGGCGGGCGGAACGCCGACGGCAGCGACGCTACCACCCCCGTGACCACCTGCTTCCTGCAGACCTACGGCCGCATGAAGTTCCCGGATCCCACGGTGGCGCTGCGGATCCACCCGGGCACCCCGGACGAGGTGTGGCGCCTGGGCATCGAGTCCAGCAAGCGCTGCGGCGGCATCCCCCAGATGCAGAACGACGAGGTCATCATCCCCATTATGCTGGATTTGGGCTTTACCATGGAGGAGGCCTGCGACTACGGCATCGTGGGCTGCGTGGAGCCCGGCGGCTGCGGCAACGAGTGGACGGCGGCCGGCTGCACCGGCTCCGAGTGTATGTGGAACATGGTCCGGATGATCCCGCTGACCGTCAACGGCGGCGTCAATCCCGACACGGGCCGGGTGGCCGTTCCCTGTGAAAAGCTCTATGAGTGCACCAGCTTTGAGCAGTTCCAGGAGAACTTCCGCAAGGAAATGGAGCATTGCCTGGACTGGAACGTGACCTA
>ONVR01000131.1 GCA_900321335.1 uncultured Eubacteriales bacterium
ATTGGCTGCATCGATGTACTCCTGCACGCCGCAGGTACCGTAACCGCAGGCCCGGACGCTGGGGGAGAGTCCCCGGACGCCGTAGGGGGTATACTTCACATAGGAAACCAGATCGCGGGCCTCCTCCGGGGAGTCCACATTGGGCACCTGCACTCCTGCGTAGCCCAGATCCAGGTTTTGAAGAATTTCCACCTGATTATTTTCCCGGACCCGTACGATGGGAGTGATCCCCGCCGCGTCGGCCGCGCGCACGATGTTGGTCAGCTGCTCCCGATCCACGGCAACGTGTTCAGTGTCCAGTACAAAGAAGTCAAAGCCGGCCAGAGCCAGAATCTCAGGGATGGAGGCATCTGTCATCTTTACGAACGTGCCGATGGCGCTCTCGCCGTTTTTGATTTTCTTTTTTAAAGCGTTTTCTCTCATATACTTGCACTCTTTTCTGATTCAAAGTAACGGGGAAGCCGCATTCCCATGCGACAGTGTAAGGAAACTGGTCAGGAGGGATCCGGCTGCTGGGAATGCGGTCTCCGGGCCGTTTACATCTCGCCGTTCGCTTCCCGCTTCATCAGGTCGTCCATGATGGAAGGATACTCATTATCCAGATGGTAGAACAGGCAGGTAACTGCTACCAGCCCTGCGATGAGAAGGGGACCAGCTTTGTATATGTTCATGATCATGCGCAGAACCGATCCCGGCTGGGCGGCGACGCCAGTCGTGGAGCTGACATAGCCTGCCATCGCCAGCAGAGACGTCATCGCCGCGGCGGCAAGGCCGGAACCCACCTTCGTGCCGATGGAGCTGCCCGCGAAGACCAGGCCCTCGGTGCGGATGTGGGTCTTCCACTGCCCGTACTCCACTACATCGCCCACCATACCGAACACAGCAGCATTCAGCGGCGAGAGGCCGATGGAACGAATCATGCAGCTGGCCAGCAGCCACGGGAAGCTGGTGGGATTCAGGAAGAACATCAGATGTCCCACAAAGGCGACTATCGCGCCCGCCAGGGTCATATTGCGTTTACCGAATTTCCGGACCAGGGGCGCGGAGAGAAAGACAAACACCACCAGTGTCAGGGTCTCCACAAGAAAGAGCACGCTGTACATCCAGGTGTCGTCATGGAAAATGTACTTGCAGTAGTAAGGCAGGATTGTGCCGGAAACAGAGAAGGAAACCGTCTGAAGCGTCCAGAGAATGGAGACGAGCCAGAAATACTTGTTCCGCATCAGTGCCTTCAGCGCTGTCAGCATGGTGATTTTTGCCTGTTTCTTCTTGGCTTCGATTTCCACAGTCTCTTTGCACTTGGCAAAGCAGATCAGCAGAAGAATCAGGCCGACGGTGGCCCAGATGCTCATGGCTTTAATCCAGGCAGACTGATCGTTTCCGAAGACCTTCACCAGTGGAAGGGTAAAAGTCACCACCATGATCCGGCCCAGCGGGGAGAGTCCCATGCGCACAAAGCCCAGCATTTCCCGCTCGGAAGAGTTGCGGGTCATCATGGAGGAAAGGCTTCCGTACGGCAGACAGATAGCCGTATGGCAGATCGTGGTGCTGAAATTGTAGGACACGAAAATGTAAAGAGTTTGCAGCATTCCAGGGGTGCGCGGAACAGTAAACAGCAGCACGGCGGCCAGGGCGTAGGGGACACTCATCCAGAGAATCCAGGGGCGGGCTTTGCCCCATCTGGAATGAGTCTTTTCCACCAAAATACCCATCACCAGGTCCGACACGCCGTCAAAGAGCCTTGAAACCAGCATCACAAGACCGATGATAGCCGGATTGATTCCCACATAGTCCGTATAGAACAGGGTCAGGAGCGTTCCGACGGTTCCGAAGATAACGTTGCAGGCAACGTCGCCGCCAGCGTAGGCGAAGCGCGTTCCCCAGGACAACGGGCGGTTGTCCAGTCTGTTGTTTTCCATACCGTTTCCTCCATTTCTTGCTCAGTTTAGGTCAGTTCAGCTCCTCGAAAATAGGAGCCAGGTAGGCGTAGCTCCGCTGTGCGGCGTAGTTGGGATCCTCCACCTGAGAGTACAGATCGCAGGTAACGGTACCCTGATATCCCACATACTTGAACTCCTCCAGGAGCCGCCGCAGATTCAGGGTGCCCAGGCCCTCGCCCGGGATCAGGTGCAGATGGGTGCGGCCGCAGATGTCCTCGATGTGAACGTTAAAGATGTGCTCATGGAGAAGATCGATGGACTTGATCAGGTCATCTCCCAGCACCGCCACATGGCCCACGTCATAGGTCAGGCCAATCCACTCGGAATTCACGTCCTTCATCAGCCGGGCCATGTCAATGGTGGTCTCCACCACAGTGGAGGGTTCAGCCTCCATGGATACCCGCACGTTTTTTGATTTGCCGTAGTCCGCCAGCTCCTCCATACACGCCACCAGGTAATTCCAGGCGTCTCGGGGCAGAGGGAACCCGCCATTGGCAATGATTCCCGCTCCGGTCTGGACGCAGGGACAGCCCAGATCTGCCGCCAGGTCGATGACCTCCTTGGTCAGCTCCACACGCTTTGCGCGGATGGAGGCGTCCTTATTGATGTAGGACGGCTCAAACATCTTGTCGTAGCCCCAGTCCCGATGACAATCGGAACTGAGAATGCTGATGGGATGCAGCTTCAAATCCTCGAGAAGCTTCCTTGTCTCCGCCCGGCGGGCGGCGTCAAAGTCCGCGGGGAAGGCGTGAGGCCGTTCCGCCATCATCTCAACGCCCCAAAACCCAAAGCCTGCAATCTGTTTCAGCGCATAGTCCAGAGGATGCCTTCCGTAAGCGCTGGTATTAAAACACAGTTTCATGGCTGTTTTTCCTTTCAAATAGATAGAATGAGCTGCCGGGAGCCGGAAACCAATCATGAATTGTCCTCCAACGTCCCGGCAGCTCAAATGATTCAGATATCGATCCTTACTGATAGTCCACCCAGACGCTGTTCTGATCTCTGGAGCGGACACAGTTCTCTACGAAACGGACGCCTTCCACGCCGTCGTTGACATTCGGGAACCACAGATCCTTCATGACATCTTCCACTCTCTCGCCGTGATTCACGCGGTCCATGGCGGTGCCGAAGCGGCGGTAGAGATTCGCCCAGGCGTCGAACAGGCCCTCCGCGTGTCCGCCGCCGATGCGGAAGGAGTTCACCATATCGTCGTCCAGATAGAGGTAATCCATGCCGCGTTCCAGAACCTGTGCCGGCTTGC
>ONVR01000184.1 GCA_900321335.1 uncultured Eubacteriales bacterium
AAAAAAACAACATCCGCGCGGCAGCGCGTGAAAAGAGGGATCACACCATGGCAAAAAAAGTACTCGTAGTGGAAGATGACATCAATATCGCCGAGCTTCTCCGGCTGTATCTGGAGAAGGAGGGCTTCGAGGTCTCCATCGCCGCCAACGGCGCCAAGGGCATCTCCGAGTTCGAGCAGGTCCAGCCCGACCTGGTGCTGCTGGACGTGATGCTCCCGGTCATGGACGGCTGGAGCGTGCTGCGGGAGATCCGCGCCGGGTCCAAGACCCCGGTGATCATGCTCACCGCCAAGGGGGAGACCCTGGACAAGGTCTCCGGCCTGGAGATGGGCGCCGACGACTATATCGTAAAGCCCTTTGAGGTCAAGGAGCTCATCGCCCGGATCCACGCGGTCATGCGCCGCACCGGAGGGGAGGACGCCCCCGCCGCCAAAAAGCTGGAGTTTGACAAGCTGGTCATCGACATGGACTCCTTCGAGCTGCTGGTGGACGGCAAGCACGTGGACACGCCCCCCAAGGAGATGGAGCTGCTGTTCCATCTGGCCTCCACCCCCAACCGGGTGTACACCCGCAACCAGCTTCTCGACGAGGTGTGGGGCTTTGACTACTTCGGGGACTCCCGGACGGTGGACGTGCATATCAAGCGCCTGCGGGAAAAGCTGGAGAACGTCAGCGACAAATGGTGTCTGAAAACCGTTTGGGGCGTGGGCTACAAGTTTGAGCTCAACGCGTAAAATACGAGCCGCTCTGCCGGGGATCCGGCAGAGCGGTTTTGAGAGGGCGGCCCTATGAAACGAACCAAAAGTCTGTATTTCCGCAACTTCCTCCACACGGCCCTGATCGTGGTGATGAGCTTTCTGCTGCTGGGCGGGGCCTTTACCTACGCCGGCTACCGGATGGTCCTGCGCCAGCAGGAGCAGTCCATGCTCTCCGTGGCGAACCAGTACGTCCGGTCCATCTCCGCGTTCCACGCCAGCTTTTCTCTGGACAGCTTTGAGGTGAAGATCATCACCAACACCATCGGCTCGGCCTCCGACGCGGACATCCTGGTGGCCGACCCCGACGGGGTGATCGTCTCCTGCTCCGACAGCGATTTCCCCTGCGAGCACACGGGCAAAGCCGTCTCGGCGGAGACCATCGCCTCCCTGCAGTCCGACAACCGCTTCGGCCGGACCAATCTGGACGGGGTGTACGGGGAAAAGAAAAACGTGGTCTGCCGGCCCATTCTCGCCCGGAACTTCGATACCGGGGAGGAGACCGTTCTGGGCTACGTGTTTCTCTCCAGCCGCCAGAGCGTCGCGGCCGTTCTCTGGCGGGAGTATCTGCTGGTGTTTCTGATCCTGGCGGCGGGCGTGATGCTTTTGAGCTTCGTGCTGTCCTATTTCACCACGAAAAAGCAGACCGACCCCATCCGGCAGATGGCGGGGGCCGCGGAGAAATTCGCCAAGGGCGACTACACCAGCCGGGTGGATTACCGGGGCGGCATCCACGAGATCGACGCCCTGGCCGACGCCTTCAACAAGATGGCCGACTCGGTGGAGCAGTCGGAGAACAACCGCCGGGAGTTCGTGGCCAACGTGTCCCACGAGCTGAAGACCCCCATGACCAGCATCTCCGGCTTTGCCGACGGCATTCTCGACGGCACCATCCCCCGGTCCCGGCAGAACGAGTATCTGTCCATCATCTCCTCGGAGACCAAGCGCCTGTCCCGTCTGGTGCGGAGCATGCTGGACATGTCCCAGCTTCAGGCCCGGGAGCCCGGCGCCGTACTGGACAAAACCTTTGATCTGTGCGAGGTCATGCGCCTGGCCCTTCTGAGTCTGGAGCACAAGATCACCGACAAGGGCCTGGACGTGGACGCCCAGCTCCCGGAGGAGGCCGTTATGGTCCGGGGAGAGCAGGACGCCATCAACCAGGTGGTGTACAACCTCATCGACAACGCGGCCAAATTCGCCCCCCGGGGCTCCGTGCTGCGCCTGGCCGTCTGGAAGCAGACCGGCAAGGCCTACGTCAGCGTGGAAAACGACGGAGAAACCATCTCCCCCGAGGAGCTGCCCCTGATCTTCGACCGGTTCCACAAGACGGACAAATCCCGCAGCCAGGACCGGGACGGGGTGGGCCTGGGCCTGTATATCGTCAAGACCATCCTGGACAACCACGGGGAGGATATCTTCGTCACCAGCCGGGACGGCGTCACCCGCTTCGTGTTCACCATGACCGTGGCGGAAAAATAAAAGGGAGTCGGCCCCCCCGACTCCGACAAAACGAAAAAGCAGAGGCGATGCCTCTGCTTTTTTAACGCGATATTCCGTTTCTTACGCCATGCTATTGAGCTTGACGGTCATCTTGCTGACCTTGTGAGCCGCGTTATTCTTATGAATAAGGCCCTTGGTAGCGGCGTGATCAACAGTCTTAACAGCAACTTTATAGGCGCTTTCGGCTGCTTCACGGTTGCCCTCTGCCACAGCTGCCTCGAACTTCTTCATGCTGGTCTTCATAGCAGACTTCTCGCCCTTGTTCTTAGCGTTCTGCGCACGGGAGATCAATACTCTCTTGGATGCGGACTTGATGTTAGGCATTTTTAGCCACCTCCTCCTATAAAGTCACAGGTTCACTCTGTGCGGAAAGTAATGATACCAAAAAACGCCTTAAAAATCAAGTGCTTTTCCGAAAAAATTTTTTTATTTGTTATAAGCACAATATCTTTCGCCCATACTATATAAATAACACAGGATATGGGGGGTAGACCGATGCAGAACGTGCGGACCGATCTGGCCGTCGAGTCCCGGCAGGCCTATTTTGACGAGAAGGGCCGGGAGCCGGAGGGGGCCCTGCTCACCCGGGAGGACCGGGGCGGCTTTTCCGTGAGCCGTCTGGACATCACCACCCGGCAGGCGGCCCGGGCACTGGGCAAGCCCATGGGCACCTACCTGACCATGGGCCTGGAAAAGCTGCTGCGGCGACAGGAGAACGCTTTTAACAACGCCGCCGTGTGTTTGGCGGAGCTGCTGAGCAGCTTTGCCTGTTTTCCGGCGGAGGGGCCGGTGCTGGTGGTGGGGCTGGGGAACCGGGCCATGACGCCGGACGCCCTGGGGCCGCTGGCCATGGAGAGCGTGCTGGTGACCCG
>ONVR01000381.1 GCA_900321335.1 uncultured Eubacteriales bacterium
CGGGACTGCGCCTATGGCGCGCTGAATATCCTCGACGGCAACGGTCGCTTTGAGTTTCACAACTGTGGCCTGACCGGCTCCTCCGGCTATGACCAGTATGAGCCGACTCCTTATTCGGAGCTGGCCTTCTATGAGTGTGTCTTCGGGGCCAACGAGACATCGTACTATATGTTCCGGGAGGATATTTACACCGAGGACTGCGTCTGGAGCGAGAACTACGAATACCCGGAATACGGCTACGAAGATTGGGCGGTGTTTGATCCGGACACCATGGAGAGCGCCGCCGTTGACGAGGCGTTTCTCAGCGAAACCTTCTGGGCAGGTCACGCCATGGTCAACCCGGAATCCGGCGAGACGGTCATGATCCCCTATCAGGAACCGGACGGGACGTATGTCCATGTGTCGCTGGAACTGAATGCGGGCGGTGCCTGCTATTTTGAGAGCACCACCGAGTACAGCGACGGTATCTGGACCTACGATAATGAGGATTCTCTCATCTGCATCACGTTGGAGGATGGCCGGAACTACTATGCTTCCGCTTGGACCATGGGCGGCGAGGGCCATGTCTGGCTGCTGCTGGAGCTGGAGGAGTGCATGGTCTGGCTGGCAGACGGCAGATTTTAATGGTGTGAAGATCAGGGCAATGCTTGGAGGAAGCAATCTCAACCAAGAAAAGAATATGGGGCAGAGTTTTTAGCTGTAACCCTGCCCCGATGAACCGAATGATGAACTGAAAGGAGCGTTACAATGGGACTTATTAAAGCAGGTTTGGGTGCTCTGGGTGGAACTTTAGCTGACCAGTGGAAGGAATACTTCTATTGCGAGGCAATGGATAAGGACACTATGGTGGTGAAGGGCCGCAAGCGCACTGGCTCCCGCTCTTCCAATACCAAGGGCAATGACAATATTATTTCCAACGGCAGCGTCATCGCCGTGGCGGACGGTCAGTGCATGATGATCGTGGAGCAAGGCCAGATCGTAGAGGTCTGCGCCGAGCCGGGAGAGTTTACATACGATACTTCCACGGAACCCAGCATCTTCTCCGGGCCTCTGGGTGACAGCATCCTGGAGACCTTCCGCACGGTGGGCAAGCGCTTTACCTTTGGCGGCGACACCGGAAAGGATCAGCGGGTGTATTACTTCAACACCAAAGAGCTGATCGACAACAAATTCGGCACGCCAAACCCGATCCCGTTCCGCGTGGTGGATTCCAAAATCGGACTGGATGTGGATGTGTCCGTCCGCTGCTCCGGCGTGTACTCCTACCGCATTGCGGACCCCCTGCTGTTCTATACAAAAGTCTGCGGCAACGTCTCTCAGGACTACACCCGCGATGAACTGGACAGCCAGCTGAAATCTGAGTTTATCAGCGCGCTGCAGCCTGCTTTTGCAAAGCTGTCTGACATGGAGCTTCGTCCCAACCAGATCGTTGCCCATAACACCGATCTGGAAAATGCCATGAACGAGGCCCTTTCCGTGAAATGGGGTCAACTGCGTGGCCTTCAGGTCGTCAGCATCGCCCTTGGCAGCGTCACCCTGCCTCCCGAGGACGCGGAGATGATCAAACAGCTCCAGCGTACTGCTGTTTTGCAGAATCCCATGATGGCCGGCGCGACTTTGGTCGGCGCACAGGCCGATGCAATGAAGGCTGCCGCCTCCAACGAGGCCGGAGCCATGACCGGCTTTATGGGAATGGGCATGGCCATGAACGCAGGCGGCGGTATGAACGCTCAGAACCTCTTTGCAATGGGACAGCAACAGCAGACCCAGCAACCCACCCCCGCCGCAAGCGGCTGGAAATGCTCCTGCGGCGCTGTGGTCACCGGAAAATTCTGCCCCGAATGCGGCAGCAAGAAGCCGGAGCCTGTGCAGGCAGGCAGCTGGAAGTGCAAATGCGGAGCCACAGCTGCCGGAAAGTTCTGTCCGGAGTGCGGCTCTCCTAAGCCTGTGGAGGACGGGTGGACCTGCTCCTGCGGCAGCGTGAATAAGGGTAAGTTCTGCCAGAATTGCGGCGCCAAAAAGCCGGAAGGCGCACCCCTGTACCGCTGCGACAAGTGCGGTTGGGAACCGGAAGATCCCCGCAACCCGCCCAAGTTCTGCCCGGAATGCGGCGACCTGTTTGATGACAACGATAAAAAGTGAGAGTCTATAAGGAGGTGGGATGCATGGCGGTATTGCAGGAATATAAATGTCCCTGCTGCGGCGGCGCAATCGAGTTTAACAGCTCGCTGCAAAAGATGAAATGCCCGTATTGCGATACGGAATTTGAAATGGAGACTTTGGCATCTTACGATACGGAACTGAAAAACGAGCCAGAGTCGGCAATGACCTGGGAAAATGCCGCAGGTTCGGAATGGGAAAATGGAGAAGCTGACGGTCTTTGCACCTATGTCTGTAAGTCCTGCGGCGGTGAGATCGTAGGCGATGAGACCACAGCAGCCACCTCCTGCCCCTATTGCGGGAATCCGGTGGTGATGATGGGCAGGTTATCCGGCAGCCTGAAGCCGGATCTGGTGGTTCCTTTCAAGCTGGATAAAAAGGCGGCAAAGGCGGCATTGAAAAAGCACTACGGAGGGAAACGTCTGCTGCCCAAGGTATTCAAGGACGAAAACCATATCGCCGAGATCAAGGGCATCTATGTACCGTTCTGGCTCTTTGATGCCGGCGCGGATGCACATATCCGTTACAAGGCGACCCGCGTGCGCAGCTGGAGCGACACAAACTTTGATTATACGGAAACCAGCTTCTTCTCTGTGACACGCGGCGGCACCATCGCCTTTGCAGATGTTCCGGTAGATGGCTCTACAAAAATGACAGATGAGCTGCTGGAGTCCATCGAACCCTTCGACCTGTCTGAAGCGGTGGATTTCCATACGGCCTATCTTGCGGGATATCTGGCTGACAAATATGATGTAGACTCCGAGCAGAGCATTCAACGCGCCAACGAGCGCATCCAAAAAAGCGCGGAGGACGCCTTCGCCTCCACCGTCCAGGGCTTCGTTACAGTGAGCCCGGAGGCATCCAGCATCCGGCTGGAAAACGGTACGGTCAAGTATGCGCTGCTCCCGGTATGGCTTTTGAACACCACTTGGAACGGGCAGAAATACACCTTTGCCATGAACGGACAGACCGGAAAGCTGGTGGGCGACCTGCCTGTGGATAAGGCTGCCTATAAAAAGTGGCTGTTTGGATTGACAGGACTGATCGGTGCAGCCTGCTTTGCTGTTTCCTATCTCCTGTGGTTGCTGTGAGGAGGTGCAGACGATGAAAAAGAAATGCCTATCGATCCTCTGCCTGCTGCTCCTCTTTGTGTCTGTGGCACTTCCGGTCCATGCAGCGGGATCGTCCTCTCGGCTGGTTGACAACGCAGACTATTTGACGGACAGTGAAGAAACAGCGCTTTTGAACAAGCTGGACGAGATCAGCACCCGGCAGGGGCTGGACATCGTGATCGTGACGATTCCGGATCTGTATGGTGAGGACATCACGGCCTTTGCCGATGATTTTTACGATGAGAACGGGTATCAGCCTGACGGTATCCTGCTGCTGATCTCCGACTACGACCGGGAATGGGCCATTTCCACCGCTGGATACGGCATCACCGCCTTTACCGATGCCGGACAGGAATATCTGACCGGGCAGTTTTTGGATGCCCTGTCTGAAGGAGAATACGCCTCGGCCTTTGATACCTACGCCGAGCTGTGCGATGAGTTTATCACACAGGCAAAGGCAGAAACACCGTATGATGTGGGGACCCTCCCCAAGGGGCCGTTCCATATGGTAAGGAGCCTGCTGATTTCCATCGGCATCGGTCTGTTTGCCGCATTGATCGTGACCGGCTCTATGAAGGGCAAGCTCAAAACCGTTCATGCCCAAACTGCTGCCGCACAGTATGTAAAGCCCGGCAGCATGAATATCACGGAGCGCCGGGAGATGTTCCTGTACAGTCAGATCCAGCGGCATAAGCGTGAGACAAAAACATCCGGCGGATCTTCCACCCACACGTCCTCTTCCGGGCGAACCCACGGCGGAAGCAGCGGCCAGTTCTGAGATGAAACCGACATACTCATACCCATTTGGGTGTTTCAATAAAAAGAAACAAACGATGAAAAAGGCACAGGGGCACGACCTTTATGCACATTATTCGGTTGCTGAAAAGCAGCTATCATCCTCCCGGATGCCATACATCGGGAGTTATGAAAATGAACTATGTATGGCAAAAATCCGCAAAGGAGAACAAACGCATGAAACAGCAAACCAAGAAGCTGCTTCGTGTTTTGCTCACGCTTGTGATGCTGATCGGTTTGCTTCCTACAGCGGCACTGGCGGCAAGTGAGATCGACAAGGTCGAGCTGACCTGCACCCGCGCCCAGATCGTTACCTTCCTGTGGCGTGCTGCCGGTTCTCCCGAACCCAAGAGCAGCGCAATGCCCTTTGAGGATGTGGCAGCAGACGCTTACTATTACGATGCAGTCCTGTGGGCCGTGGAGAATGGCATTACCGCCGGCACAACCGCAGCCACCTTCGCGCCTAACGCAACCTGCACCCGTGCCCAGATCGTCACCTTCCTGTGGCGTTCTCAGAGGTCTCCTGCCGCTGATAGCGGAATCCCTTCACCGACGTGGCGGCTGACGCCTACTACAACACCGCAGTTCTGTGGGCTGCTGAAAACGGCATCACCGGCGGCACCAGTGCTACCACCTTCAGCCCCAGCAATGACTGCACCCGCGCCCAGATCGTGACCTTCCTGTTCCGCTGCCTGGACGAGTAAAAAACAAAGCCGCTGTAAAACAATGGCAGCGCAAAATCCCATAAGCAAGAC
>ONVR01000096.1 GCA_900321335.1 uncultured Eubacteriales bacterium
AGAGCATTCTGAATGATGGCCTTCAGGTATTCCACCGCCAGGATGTCGTTGGGGCGGCCGAGGAGCGCCCCTTCCGGGCCCAGCCGGGCCTGCACCGCCCGCTGCCGTGCTCTGGGATAAGACTCACCTGAGGCAAGCAGTTCCCGGATCCCGGCGTCCGTCTCCGGCTCCAGAAGGCACCGGGCCACCCGCTCCAGCGCAGCAGCATCTCCGCACTCGCTGCCAAAGGCCAGGTGGGTGCAGATCCCCAGGGCGCTGAGCGTCTCCACGCCACCGGCAGCAAACGGCTCTGCCGAGGCCACCGCGCGATAAAAGGGGATCTCCACGACCAGATCCGCCCCGCAGGCCAGGGCCGCCTCCGCTCTGGCGTGCTTTTCAAACACCGCGGGTTCTCCCCGCTGGGTGAAATTGCCGCTCATGGCACAGACAATGGCCGTATCCGGCCCCAGAAGTGCCCGGATCTGCTCCATCTGGCGCTGATGACCCCGGTGGAAGGGGTTATATTCGCAGACGATTCCCACAATATGCAAAAAAGTCACCTCCAAAGCCAAAAAACCAGTTGCAAAAAGGAAAAAAGAGTATTAAACTTTATTGTTGTATATATTTTGGTCCCGCAAAGGAAAGGGACTTGGAACAATTCATTTTACATTACATCATTTTATTTATCAAGGGGTACGAGAACATGAAAATCTTAGTCATCAACGCAGGCAGCTCCTCTCTGAAGTACCAGCTGTTCGACATGGACAATGAGTCCATCATCGCAAAAGGTACCTGCGAGAGAATCGGCATCGACGGCCATCTGAAGCACACTCCCGCAAACGGCAAACCCGTATTCAACGAGGACATTCCTATGCCCACCCACGCTGAGGCCATTACCGCCGTTCTGGACAAGCTGGTCAGCGCCGAGTACGGTGTGATCTCCTCCATGTCCGAGATCGACGCGGTGGGTCACCGGGTGCTCCACGGCGGTCAGAAGTTCTCCGCCAGCGTCAAGGTGGACGAGACCGTGATCGCCGCCATCGAGGAGTGCATCCCGCTTGGCCCCCTCCACAACCCGGCAAACCTCATGGGCATCCGCGCCTGCGAGAAGGCCATGCCTGGCGTACCCCAGGTCGCCGTGTTCGACACCGCGTTCCACCAGACCATGCCTGCCAGCTCCTACATGTACGCAGTTCCCTATGAGTTCTATGAGAAGTACGGCGTGCGCCGCTACGGCTTCCACGGTACCTCTCACCGGTATGTCTCCGCCAAAGCGCTGGAGGTCATGGGCATTCCCGCCGAGGGCAGCAAGATCATCACCTGCCACCTGGGCAACGGCTCTTCCCTGGCGGCCGTAAAGGACGGCAAGTGCTTTGACACCTCCATGGGCCTGACCCCTCTTGAGGGCGTTCCCATGGGCACCCGCTGCGGCAGCGTGGATCCCGCTGTGGTGGAGTTCATCGCCAACCACGAGAACATGACCGTCACCGAGACCCTGACCATGCTCAACAAGAAGTCCGGCATGCTGGGCATCTCCGGTGTGTCCTCTGACTTCCGTGACATCGACGCCGCCATCGAGGCCGGCAACGAGCGGGCAAAGCTTGCCCTGGATATGTTCAACTACGGCGTGACCAAGTACATCGGCGCCTACACCGCTGCCATGGGCGGCGTTGACGGCATCGTCTTCACCGCCGGCGTGGGCGAGAACGGTCCCAACGTCCGCGAGGCTGTCTGCGACAATCTGGCCTACATGGGCGTCAAGCTGGACAAGGAGGCCAACAACTGCCGCGGCAAGCTCCAGAAGATCTCCGCCGAGGACTCCACCGTCCAGGTCTGGGTCATCCCCACCAACGAGGAACTGGTCATTGCCAGAGACACCCAGGATATCTGCGGCAAGTAAGCGCAGCACCGACCTTTTCGGGAGAGGCTCTCGCCTCTCCCGTTTTGCGTAAAAAGTACAATTTTTGCGGTGTTTTGTGTTGACACACCGGAAAAACTATGCTAAACTATTTGACGCCGCATGGAATGGGACCGCAAGTGGTTTCGCCCCTCCCACGACAGCGAGACTCTGACAAAACGAGAGGTGAAAAGACAAATGACAGCAATTTTTGAGACTGGCGGAAAGCAGTACAGAGTCAACGAGGGCGACGTGATCTACGTGGAAAAGCTCCCCGTTGAGGCTGACGAGACCGTTACCTTTGACAAGGTCCTGGCCGTCACCGGCGACGGTGTACAGGCTTTCGGCGCTCCCACCGTTGCCGGCGCTACCGTAACCGGTAAGGTCGTGAAAAACGGCAAGAGCAAGAAGGTCATCGTTTACAAGATGCACCCGAAGAAGGGCTACCGCCGCAAACAGGGCCACAGACAGCCCTACACGAAGGTCCAGATTGAAAAGATCACCATGTAATTGGGCGATCTCCCCTTTCATTACACGATACTTGGAGGTGTAAACGTAATGGCTCATAAAAAAGGTATGGGTTCCACCAAGAACGGCCGTGACAGCGAAAGCAAACGCCTGGGTCCCAAGCGGGCTGACGGTCAGTTCGTCCTCGCCGGCAACATCCTGGTCCGGCAGCGGGGAACGAAGATCCATCCGGGTACCAACGTGGGCATCGGCAGCGATGATACGCTCTTTGCCCTGATCGACGGCGTCGTGCGCTTCGAGCGTCTCGGCCGCGACCGCAAAAAGGTATCTGTCTACGAGAAGGTTTCTCAGTAAAAACAGAAGGCGCTGCCTCGTTATTGGAGGCAGCGCCTTTTCAATTTATTCGGAATTGTAAAAACCATCCGGGCGTGCTGCAGCACGGTGATTCCCGGATGGTTTTTCTGTCTTCACTTTTCAGACTCGCCGCAGTCCCGCAGGCAATCTCTTTGAAACCGGGAAAGCCCTTTCCAGGACCCTTTTTCGTTTCGTAGGCAGGATCACTTTACCTGCTTGATGGACAGGTTGATGCGCTCCTTCTGCGCGTCAACATCCAGAACGACGACCTTGACAACGTCACCGACGGAGAGGACCTCCGACGGGTGTCGGATGTACCGGCTGCTGATCTGGGAGATGTGGACAAGGCCGTCGCGGTGCACGCCGATATCCACAAAAGCACCGAAGTCGATTACGTTGCGGACGGTGCCCGTCAGGATCATACCGGGCTTCAGGTCCTTGATCTCCATGACGTCTGCGCCGCGGAGAATGGGAGGCGGCAGCTCGTCGCGGATATCCCGTCCCGGCTTCATAAGCTCCGATACAATATCCCGCAGGGTAGGCTCCCCTGCCCCGCAGCGCGCGGCAAGGCCGGCGTATCCGATCTGCTGCGCCTTTTCCGACAGATGCTCCAGATTGCCTTCCGCCACGTCTTTCAGGGAATAGCCGCAGGCAGTCAGAAGCAATTCAGCGGAAGCATAGCTCTCCGGGTGCACGCCGGTATTGTCCAGAACGTTTTTGCTCTCGGGCACACGCAGGAAGCCCGCGCACTGCTCGAAGGCGCGGGGGCCGAGCTTCGGTACCTTCAGAAGCTCTTTACGGCTGTGGAACGCTCCGGATGCCTCACGGTATGTGACGATGTTCTTTGCCGTTGTCTTGGTCAGCCCGGCAATATATCGCAAAAGGGCCGGGGACGCGGTATTCAGGTCGGCGCCGACGGCGTTTACACAGTCCTCCACCACTCCCTCCAGGGTCTCCCCCAGCCGTGCCTGGGGCATGTCGTGCTGGTACTGTCCGACGCCGATGGCTTTCGGATCGATCTTCACCAGCTCCGCCAGAGGATCCTGCAGTCTGCGTGCGATGGATACGGCGGAGCGGAGATTGACGTCATACTCGGGAAATTCTTCCGCCGCCAGCTTACTGGCGGAGTAGACGGAAGCCCCCGCTTCGCTGACGACCATGTAGCTGACTTCCGGATGGTTTCGTATAACGTCGGCAACAAACTGCTCCGACTCCCGGGAGGCTGTGCCGTTTCCGATGGCGATCACTTCGATATGATGCTTTGTGATCAGCCGCTCCATCACTTTTGCCGCCTCGTCCACGCGCTTTGCAGGTGCCGTCGGATAGATCACTGCCGTATCGAGCACCTTGCCTGTTCCGTCCACAACCGCGAGTTTGCAGCCCATACGGTAGCCGGGGTCAAAGCCGAGTGTCACTTTGTTCCTGACAGGCGGCTGCATCAGAAGGGGCTTGAGGTTCAGCGCAAAGTTGCGGATCGCCCCCTCGTTTGCGGTGTCCGTCAGCATGGCGCGCATTTCACGCTCCAGCGACGGGAACAGAAGACGCCGCCAGCTGTCTTCCACCGCAGAACGCACAAAGGCGGAGGCTCCCCGTCCCGGTATTACAAACAAACGGATCAGGTAAGGCAGCACATCCGTATCGGCAACCGTTACGGATACCTTGAGTTTCTCCTCTTTCTCCCCGCGGTTGATGGCCAGGACCTGGTGCCCCTGCAGTCTGTTGAGAGGCTGCTCAAAATCATAATACAGGCGGTATACGGAATCCTCCTGTGTTGCCTGGGCGGTTTTCATCTTCCCGAAACGGTAGAGTCTGTCGCGCAGAATCTTTCGCGCGTCCGCGGAATCCGACACGTGCTCGGCTATAATGTCCGAGGCTCCCGCCAGTGCGTCTTCAACCGTCTCCACGCCCATCTCCGGGTTGATATACGCCTCGGCTATAACAGCCGGGTCCGGCTCGTCCTTCTCCTGCGCAAACAGCCGCCGGGCCAGAGGCTCAAGACCCTTCTCCTTGGCGATGGAAGCCCGTGTGCGGCGTTTCGGACGGAAAGGCAGATAGATATCCTCCACTTCAGAGAGCGCTGACGCCTTTTCCAGAGCGGCGCGGATCTCTTCAGTGAGATTCCCCTGGGCCTCAATGGCGGCGAGGACCTCTTCCCTGCGCTTTTCCAGATTGCGCAGCGCATTCAGACGCGTTTCCAGCGTGCGCAGTTTCCCGTCATCCATGGCGCCGTGCAGCTCCTTGCGATAGCGGGCAATAAACGGGATCGTATTGCCCTCGTCAAGCAGTCTGACGACGTTACCTACAAACTCCTCTTTTTCTTCCAGTTCCTTTGCGATTCTGACAATGATCTGATCCATAGAAATCCATGTTCCTTACTCATGTTATTTAACGATATGATTATATCAGAAAAGAAGCACGATTCCAATACCGCGAGCCCGGATCCGGGCATGGATTATCCATGGTTTTCCGATTTGAATTGAGTCGCCTTCCAGAACATTTAGTTATCTTTATCTAACTAATCGTATAATCGTCGTCATTTTTACATACTTCAATTTCTTGTAATTTTCAGCTTGACAGATGATATAACGCCTGCTATAATTAGTTAGTATTTTCTAACTGTATTGCATATAGGACTGATCGTTATGAAGGATTTCGACATCCGGGAAGCGCTGATAGGCAGCGGAACTGCCGAGTTTCTCGACCACGGATTTGAAAAGGCATCGCTGCGCACCATCTGCAAAAACGCGAAGGTGACGACCGGCGCCTTCTATTCCTACTTTGAGAAGAAGGAAGACCTTTTCTCTGCGATCGTCGATCCGATGCTGGAAGCGTATCACGAACTGTACTTCACCGTCGTCGCTTCCGCCCTGTCCGGCATTGACGGAAACCGGGACACGGAACTTCGCATCATTGAATTTATCTGCGCGCACAAGGACGAATTCATGCTGCTGTTCGAGTGCGCAGACGGGACACAGTACGCGGGCTTCAGGGACAGACTGCACAACGATTTGTTCATGCCGACTTATCAGGCGTGTTTTGACAAGTATGCGGAATGCGCTGTCGACCCCGCGGTCGTCAGAGTCTTCATGCACATGAAATATACCCAGTACATGGAACTGGTCTACGGAGGTTATTCAATGGAACAGATCAGAAACCTGGTACAGATGTACGCAGAGTTTACAAATGCGGGATTTATCAGTCTGATAAACTGTATAAAGAAAGAGAACATCTGATCACCCGGCCGGCAGGCCGGGTCTTTTTTATAACAAAAAATATAATCTGTTATTTTTCATGGAGTGATCGCGATGCGAAGATATCTGATCCGGCGCCTGGTCATGTTCGTTCTCGTTCTGATCGGCGTCAGCATCCTGAGTTTTGCGCTGATCGGTCTGTTCGGACGCGATCCGGCAGAAGTCATCGCCCGGCGGACCAATATAAACGCCACCTATGAACAGATAGAGGCGATCCGCCACGACATGGGCCTGGATAAATCCCTGGCGGCCCGTTACCTCTCCTGGCTCAAGGGTCTGTTCACCGGCGATGTTGGCACGTCCATCTACACATTCAACCCCATTATGGATGACATACGGACGTATCTGCCGGTATCCCTGTATATGGTCGGGATGTCCATGCTGTGGGTCATAGGATTATCCGTACCCATCAGTCTTCTCTGCGCGCGCTATCCGGGCAGCGCTGCGGACCATACCGTCCGGGCAGTCAGTATTGTGGGGCTGAGCTTTCCCACATTCTGGCTGGGCTTTCTGCTTCTGATCGCCTTTGCGGTCAAGCGTTCTGTGTTCACCGTGGTGCCCGCTCCCGGCATCAAGGGGTATATCCTCCCCTCTTTTGCCCTGGCGGTACCGGTAGCCGCAGGGTTCATCCGCGTTTTCCGCGCCTCCCTTTTACGGGAGATGGGCTCCGACTACGCCGTATACGCCCGCGCACGGGGCCTGTCCCGGGGCAGGATCCTGACCCGGCACGCGATACGAAACGCGCTGCCGCCGGTCGTCACCATGTTCTGCCAGTATCTGGGCTATCTGATCGCGGGCGGAGCCGTTGTTGAAAACGTATTTACGCTCAGCGGTCTCGGCACATATCTGGTCGGATGCGTCTCCTCGGCCGATTCCACTGCCGTTGCAACCTGCGCCGTGCTGGTAGCCGGTATCTTTGTAGCAGCCAATCTGCTGGGTGATCTGGCGAACCGGCTGTTATGCCCCTGGATGGTGAGAGAATACAATGATTAGACAGATTCTGAAAAGTCCGCAGGCGGTTATCGGCCTGCTGCTGATGATCGCCGTTCTGGCGGCCGCATTCCTCTGTCCGATACTTGCCCCCCATGATCCCGAGCAGACGAATCTGCTGATGAAGTACGCCGCCCCCTGTGCGGAGTATCCCCTCGGCGCCGATGAGCTTGGCCGGTGTGAGCTGTCCCGCCTGCTTTACGGGACAAGATACTCCATGGGCATCAGCCTGCCCGTCCTTCTGATTCTCGCCTTCCTCGGTCTGTTTCTGGGAACGCTCAGCGCGTGCGGCGGTGAAGTCGTCGACCACATTCTGACTTTTGTCTGTGACGTGTTCATCTCCTTTCCGCAGCTGGTGATCGCCATCGCCATCATCGGTATTCTGGGTGTCGGTATCCGATCCATCATCATAGCCATTGTGATCGCAATGTGGGCCTGGTTTGCGCGCATGGTCAGATCCTACGCCGTTCTGGAGATGGGAAAGGATTATATCCTCTCTGCCCGTCTTGCCGGCTGCGGTACACTCAAGCTCATATTCCAGCATCTGATCCCCAATATCCTGCCCCAGTTTCTTGTCTATCTGTCCACAGGCGTCGCCTCTTCCATTGTCATGGTTTC
>ONVR01000132.1 GCA_900321335.1 uncultured Eubacteriales bacterium
GATATGCGGCGTTCATGATGAGTCCCGCACCTGTAATTGCAGCGGAACCCGGCAGACGGGAAAGAGAAGAAGGAGGATGACAAATGGCAACACTTACGATGGAAAACGTAAAATACCGGTACCGGGGTGCGGAGGGCTACGCGGTGAAAGAGGCCACCTGTGCCTTTGTGCCGGGGCAGCTCTACGCCGTCATCGGCCCCTCCGGGTCCGGCAAGTCCACCATGCTGTCCATGCTGGCGGGGCTGGACCTGCCCACGGAAGGGGAGGTGCGCTTTGACGGGGAGAATCTGAACGATATGGATCTGGACCGGTATCGCCGGGAGGACATCTCCATGATCTTTCAGGCGTTCCAGCTTTTTCCGCTGCTGACAGTGATGGAAAATGTGTGTTATCCCATGGAGCTGATCGGCCTTGATAAAAAGGAGGCCAGGGAGCGTGCGACCCAGTTCCTTTTCCGGGTGGGGATCACCAGGGAACAGTTCAGACGCTTCCCGGCGAATCTGTCCGGCGGTGAGCAGCAGCGTGTCGCCATTGCCCGGAGCCTGGCCTCCGGCGCCCGGATCATTCTGGCGGACGAGCCCACGGGCAACCTGGACGGAGCCAATACGGAGCGGATTCTGGAGATCCTGATGAGTCTGGCCCATGATGACGGGTACTGTGTGATCGTGGTGACCCACGACATGGAGGTGGCAGGCAAGGCTGACGTGGTCTACCGGATGCGGGACGGGTTTTTGGAAAAGTGAGTGTAAAAAAGAAAGCGCAGACGACAGTACGTCTGCGCTTTTGTCTTTTGGGGTTATTCCGGCAAAATGGCGCCGCCGGCAAGCAAAGCAGCCTTCAGTTCCTCATAGGGGACGGCTTTGGGACTGACGCCCTTTTTCACGGCGATGGCAGCTGCGGCGCCCGCCGCCTGACCGAAGCACATGCAGTGGGGGATCAGGTTGAAAAACTCGCTGAACTCGTGATCCGCAGAAAATGCCCGGCAGGCCACCAGAAGACCTTCCACGTCCCGGGGCAGAAGGGCCCGATAGGGGACGTAGGTTTTGGGATGCTCCAGAGAGGCGTCTCCCCGGTCGTTGTCCGGGAAAACGGCGATGGTATCGGCATAGGGCTCGTCCCGGTCCATATCTTCTTCGGTGAGATAGTATTCGCCCACGATGCGCCGTCCGCCGGAGGTGCCCAGCTGCGGCGCGGAGAGCATGATAAAGCTGTTGGCAAAGCCCGGCATATATTGCTTCATCAGCTCCCAGGAGCGCACGGCGGTCTGCCTGGCGCCGACATCGATGTAGGTCATCTCCTCCGGATCGGTCTGGTGCAGTGAGCCGATGAGCCGGTGTACCCAGACTACGCCGGGCTGGTGCTCCAGCAAGCCACGGCAGAAGAAGGGCATGCCGCCCTGCTCCATGATCTTCCCGAAGAGGTTCTTCAGCTCTTCGGGATTTGCCTCCGCAAAGGCGTCATAAGCGTCCAGATCCACGCCGCAGATCCAGTAGACATAGCCGAACTGGGCGATCCGGGAGCCGGGACGCATATAGTCCACCGTCTCCGTGGGGGTGTTCATCAGAAGATCTCCGTCTCCGGTGGCATCGATCACCACCTTGCCGAGCAGGGCCTGACGGCCGGCCTTGCTCTCTACCAGAACGCCGCGGACGGTATTGCCCTCCACAATGGGGGCGACAACCCAGGAGTGGAGCAGAAGCTCCGCACCCGCCTCCTGCACCATACGGGCAAGCTCGTCCTTGCCCACCTCCGGGTCTATGACGGCGGTATAGAGAACGACTTTTTTGCCCTCTCTGTTTTCCCGGATGTAGAAATGGCCCATGTTGGCCTTGGCATACTTGCCGACAAGAGCCTCGTCGGCGGCGCCCCAGCTCTCCCGGGGCGGAAAATCGGCGGCCCCCCGCCGCTTCATGCGGCTTATAAACTCCTGGCAGAAGCCGCCCAGCCACTGGCGGCCGTAGATATCCGCCAGGTTGGGGATGATGTTTACAAGCCCGCCCGTGGCCATGCCGCCCAGGTGGCCGTAGCGCTCAATGAGCACGGTTTTTGCCCCGCCTCTGGCCGCTGCCGTGGCTGCGGCCACACCGCCGGGACCGCCGCCCACCACGATCACGTCCACGTCCCGGATCACCGGGGTCTCCCGACGGTCCTCCGTGACCGTTCTGCCGGGGGCGATACCATGTCGGGAAATCTCCTGATCGTGGGGCATATCGTAAACAGAATGTACGCCTGCGCCGTATTTTGCCATGTGGGATTCTCCTTTCTGACGGAAAGATGACGTTTCTGATTCCGATTATAAGCGCTGTTCCGGGCAAAAGCAAGAAAAAGGAGCGACCATCCCCGGCTTTGTCAAAAAGAACGGGTACTGTCTTCTTCATCGCTGTCAAACGATCCCGGCACGGAGAATCGTAAGTTTTGCATGATTTCATTCTGAATTTGATTTGTTCTTTTGTTGTATTTGACTTTGGAGGAAGGTGTGGTATGATAAAACCAGATAACAAAAGAATCGCCGGGCCCCCACGGGACGGTGTATGCAACAGGAGGGAGTTTTGACTATGCATGAATGGAAACCCGTAACCGACCGCGTTCAGAGAGTGCGTGAGAAGTACCGCACCACAAGACCGAGGATCGACATCAACCGGTACCGTCTGGTGACCGAGTTTTACATGGAAAATCCTCAGATTACCGGAATCCTGAAGCGGGCCAAGAATCTGCGCAATCTCTTTGAGAACATGCCTGTTCTGGTCAACGAGGACGAGGTCATCGTGGGCTGGCAGGGTACGACCTACCGCTGCTGCGCCCTGTACCCGGAGACCAGCTTCAACTGGTTTATGAAAGAGCTTCGGGCCGGCTCCATCCCCAAGCGGGAGCAGGATCCCTACGACATTGACCCGGAAGATGAGAAGTACCTGCTGGAGACGGGAGACTTCTGGGACAAAAACAGCATGAGCGCCATCGTAGATGAGTATATGCCCCGGTATCACCGGGACCACATGACCGGAAACGGCGTGCTCTTCTTCGGCCCCAAGGACAACTGCCAGTCCCCCGTGGGACACTTTACCGCGAATTTCTGGACCGCTACCCAGAAGGGCTTCGGCGCCATCCAGAAAGAGGCCGAGGAGAAGATGGCCCAGATGGAAGAAGAGGGCATCTTCGGCGACAACAACAACAAATACAACTTCTACCGTGCCGTGTCCATTGTGTCTGAGGGCATCATCCACTGGTCGGAGCGCTACGCCGCGGAGTGCGCCCGCCAGGCGGAGCTGTGCCAGGATCCCGCCCGGAAAAAGGAGCTTCTGGAGATGGCGGACTGCCTGAACTGGATCATGAAAAATCCTTGCCGGAACTTCCACGACGCGGTGCAGTGCATCTACCTGTACCAGCTCGCCATGTGTATGGACGGCCAGATGCACGGCATCAGCTACGGCCGTGTGGACCAGTATCTGGGCCGCTACTACGAGCAGGATATCGCCAACGGCACCATCACCCCGGAATACGCCCAGGAGCTCCTGGACCTGTTCTACCTGAAGGTGGCCGAGTGCAACAAGATCTGGTCTGAGGGTGCCACCAAGTCCGGTCCGGGCTACACCTCCGGCCAGCTGATGACACTGGGCGGCGTTGACCGGGACGGCAACGACGCCACCAACGAGGTCACCTACATGATGCTGCAGTCTTCGGGCCGCCTCGTTCTTCACGATCCTCCCCAGGCTCTGCGTATCCATCCCGGCACCCCCGACAAGCTCTGGGAGGCGGCTATCGAGACCACCAAGAGAGCCGGCGGCGTACCCACCTTTGAGTCCGACCTGGTGATTATCAAGGCCCTGATGAGCCGGGGGATCCCCCTGGAGGACGCCCGGAATTACAGCCTTCACGGCTGCGTGGAGCCCGGTATCGGCGGCTACGAGTGGGCCCAGCCCGGCGGAACGGGAACGGAGTCCTACCTCAATATCGCAAACGCCATGCTCCTTGCCATCAACAACGGCGTCAACCCCATGCGGATGCCGGAGTCCGGCAATATGCTGCTGACGGAGGACAGCGATCTGGAAAAGCCCCCCGTGTCCGAAATGCCCAAGGCCAACCGTACCGGCCCGGCCACCGGCTATCTGTATGAGATGAAGAGCATGGACGAGGTCCTGGCCGCCGTCAAGACCCAGTTTGAATTCTTCTGCAAATGGCAGTGCTCCAACATCAACATGTGGGAGTCTGTGGCTTCCTTCCACAACCCGCTTCCCATGGTGTCCGCCACCATGGCCGGCTGTATGGAAAGCGGCAAGGACGTCATGTGGGGCGGCGCCAAGTACAACTCCACCGGCAACTCCTGCATCGGTCTCGGCAACGTGGCAGACTCCCTCAACGTCATCGACTACGTCTGCTTCCGCAAGAAGATCGCCACAACCCGGGAGCTCTACGACGCTCTGATGAACAACTGGGAGGGCTACGAGGAACTGCGCCAGATCATCAACGGCAAGGTGCCCCGCTACGGCAACGGCGATCCCGAGGCTGACAAGTACGTGGACTTCACCGCCTCCACCTATGCCAAGGCCATCAACCGTGCAACGGGCCCCAGAGGCGGCTATGCCGCGGGCTGCTACCCCGTGACCGCCAATGTGATCTTCGGCTGGTTCACATGGGCAACCCCCGACGGGCGCAAGTTCGGTGATCCCCTGTCCGACGGTATCTCCAATGTCCAGGGCATGGACAAAAACGGCCCCGTGTCCTTTATCAACTCCGTTCTCAATTTTGACCAGAGCCTCTACGGCAACGGTACCCTGTGCAACATGAAGTTCCATCCCACGGCACTCCGGGGCGAGGGCGGCATGCTCAAGCTCAGGAGCGTTATGCAGACCTATTTCAACCGGGGCGGCATGGAGCTGCAGCTGAACATCGTCTCCAGCGACACCCTCCGGGACGCCCAGAAGCATCCCGAAAACTACAAGGATCTGGTGGTCCGGGTGGCGGGCTTCTCCGCCTACTTTGTCGAGGTGTTCAAGGGCTGCCAGGATGATCTGATCTCCCGCACGGAGTTGGAATTCTGATTGAAAATGACCCTGCGCCTTTGCGGCCGGCGTATTTCACGCCGGCCGCAAGCGGGCTTTGCCCGGAAAGAATGAAAAGGGAAAGGATCAACGAGATATGGAAGAAAAAGCATTGACCGGAAAGCTCTATGACATTCAGGGCTTTTCCGTCCAGGACGGACCCGGCGTGCGGACAACGGCGTTTCTCAAAGGATGTCCGCTGCACTGTCCCTGGTGCCACAGCCCGGAGTCCCAGGCCTTTTATCCCCAGCTGAGCTGGATCTCCATGCGCTGCCAGGGCACAGAGCTGTGCAAGTCCCGCTGCATCAAGGCCTGCACCAAGGGCGCTCTGGAGTTGGGGGAGACGCGCCTGGACGCCAAGACCCAGCAGCCCCTGCAGATGGTCCACGTCAAACGGGACCTGTGCGACAACTGCGGTGACTGCGCGGAGGTGTGCTATCCCAACGCTCTGTACATCTGCGGCAAGGACTACACTGTGGACGAGCTTTGCGCCCGGCTGCTCCAGGACAAGATGTTCTATGAGACCTCCGGGGGCGGCGTGACCATCTCCGGCGGGGAGGCTCTGTGTCAGGTGGACTTCGTGGTGGAGGTCCTCAAACGCATGAAGGCCGAGGGGATCCACACGGCGCTGGATACCACGGGCTTTGCCTCCTGGGAGACGGTGGAGAAGGTGATCCCCTATGTGGATCTGTTCCTGTATGACCTAAAGCACATGGACAGCGAAAAGCATAAGATGATGGTGGGAGTACCCAACGAGCCGATCCTGGACAATGCGAAAAAGCTGGCCGCTGCCGGCGCCAAGATGCAGATCCGCATTCCTGTGATCCCCATGTTCAACAACGACGAGGAGAATATCCGCAAAACGGCGGAATTCTGCATGGAGCTCGGTGACGCGGTGGAGGTGGTACAGCTGCTGCCCTACCACAATCTGGGAGTGACCAAGTATCTGCGCATCAGCGACAAACCCATTGCCGAGGCCAC
>ONVR01000265.1 GCA_900321335.1 uncultured Eubacteriales bacterium
GTCGGCGCCCAGCGCCGCGAACTTCAGGGCGACGGCCTTCCCGATGCCCCGGGAGCCGCCGGTAATGACGGCAACTTTTCCCTTTAACATATCACATTTCCTCCGCAGCGGCGCGCACGCCGTCCATCTCGCCGGCGGCAAAGGTCCTGGCCTCCGGCAGCGTCTTTTTGATCAGGCCGCACAGGGTCTTGCCCGGTCCGACCTCGATAAAGGTGTCGATCCCCGCGGCGGCCATGTTCTCCACAATGGTCTGCCAGCGCACGGGATTGCACACCTGTCTGCTGATGAGCTCTTTGTAATCCGGCGCATAGACCGTGCCCGTGCAGTCGGAATACAGATCCATCCGGGGCTCCTGCAGGGTGCAGGTCTCCAGCAGCGCCGCCAGCTTCTCCGCCGCAGGCGCCATAAAGGGGGAGTGGAACGCGCCGGCCACCTTCAGGGGCACCGCCCGGCCGCCGGCAGCCTTCACGTCGGCGCAAAAGGCCGTCAGCTCGTCCCGCAGACCGGCACAGCTGACCTGCCCCGGGCAGTTGTAGTTGACGGGATACACGTGCTCGTACTTCGCCGCCAGCGCCTGGACCTGCTCGTCTGTGAGCTTGAGCACCGCCGCCATGGAGCTGTCCACCGCGTCGGAGGCCTCCTGCATGAACGCGCCGCGGCTGCACACCAGGCGAAAGCCCTCCTCAAAGGGCACCATACCCGCCAGGGTCAGGGCGGAAATCTCCCCGAGAGAAAACCCGGCCACGGCGGCAGGGACGATCCCCGCCTCCTCCAGCGCGGCGGCGGCCGCCATCTCCACGGTGAACATGCAGGGCTGGGTGTTCTTCGTCACCGTCAGCTCCTCAAGGCTCCCCGTAAAGCACTGCTCGGAGGTGCCGGGGCGAATGGCGTCGGCCCGGGCGAAAACGGCCGCGGCGGCGGGGCTGGCCTCCCGGAGGCTTTTGCCCATGCCCGTGTACTGGGCACCCTGTCCGGGGAAAACAAATGCAGCTTTCATGGTTTCTCCTTTTCAGCAATCACGGACTGCGTACAGTCCCGGAAAATACGGTTAAAGCGGCGCACAGGCTCTGTGCCTCGCTTTCACCCCATTTTCAGATGCCGGAGAGCGTTTACACGCCCTCCGGCAATCGGTTTCGGATTATTTCAGCTCCTCGATGAAATCCACCAGCTCGCCGATGGTGGCAACCTTCTTGTCAAGCTCGATCTCCATGTCCAGCTTGTCCTCCAGCTCCATGACCATCTCAACGGTGTCCAGGGAGTCGATGCCCAGGGATTCAAAGGTGGTCTCTCTGGTCACCGTGGAAGGATCGCAGTCGGTATGATCCGCCACCATTTCAACAATCGCCTCAAAAATATCCATTTCCGTTAACCTCCGTATTTGTCGTAATCTGACCGGCCCCGCTCCGCCGCCGAAGCCTGACGGCGCGCATAGTAACCGATGTTAAACAAAACCATTATAACGACAGTTCAAAACCGTGTCAACAGTTTTTGCGGCTTCCCTTACACCGCCTCGGGGGTAAAGCCCAGCTCTGCGATTTTATCCATGGCGGTCTTCAGGCAGTGGTCGCAGCCGTCGATGGTCACCGTGTGATCCTCCAGGGAAACGGTGAACTTCAGTCCCGCGTCGTTGAGGCCGTTTGTGATCTTTTTGACGCAGTTATTGCAGTGCATGTCGGGTACTTTGATGGTTTTCATGGGGCATATCTCCTTTTCATATTATGTGGTGTATGGTCACGGGCGCCGCTGTTTTCAGCCGCCCAGTACCTTGAGAATGTCCAGGTTGTCCAGGGTCTGCGTCCTGACGATCTCGGCGTTTGTGATCCAGCCGTCGGTGACGGAGGAAAACATGCTCTGGGCCGTCAAGTACCGCAGGGTCAGCTCCGAGGGGTCATAGCCGTAGTTGACGTACTGGCTGTAGGCCGAGGGGATCGCGTCGTAGTTGACCGGCAGACGCAGCAGGATGTGGTAGCCGTAGCTGGTGGCGACGATGTCGCTGACCTCTCCCTCCGCCAATGCCGCGGCGGCCTGCTCAAACTCCGGGACCATGTCCCCGCTCTGGAACAGATAGCCGTCGGGGAAGCTGTTGACGCCGGGATCCTCGGTGTTGGCCAGCATCAGCTCGTCAAACTTCTCCGCCAGCTCTGCTCCCTCCAGCCCCTGAAGCTGGGAGAGAAACTCCTCCATTCTGGCGTAGACCGCCGCCTTCTCCTCCTCGGTCATGTCCACGCTGCTGCCGTCGTCCCCCGTCCTGGTGGTGACCAGCAGAATGTGCTTTGCCATCAGATAGCCGTCGTTTTCCGTATAGGCGGCGCACTCCTCGTCGGTGAGCTTGGAGGCGTCCTTTCCATAGAGGCTGTCAAAGCACTTCTCCGACAAGGTGGCGTAGTACAAAAGCTCCTTGTACAGCTCCTCGTCCACGCCCACCGCCGTCAGGGCCTCCATGGCCGCCTCTTCGCTGTCGTAGGTGTCCAGGATCTGCTGCCACTGCTCGTCAAAGGCCGCCGTCTCCTCGTCGGTGAGGGAGACTCCCAGCTCTTTGGCCCCCTTGTCTATGGCGCCGAAGGAGATGCAGGAATCCACCGCGCCCTCCAGGACGAAATCCCCAAAAGTCCGTCCCTCGCTGAATTCGGCGCTCCAGTCCGTCTCAAGGCCGTTCTGGGTCATATATTTCTCCACGTTGCTGGCGTGGTAGTTGATAAAGTAATTGAGCTCTTTCCAGTGGGTCTCCACCCCGTTGGTGGTCAGCATCAGCTCCTGCTGGGGATACAGATCCGCCTGACCGGTTACGCCGCTCTGCTCCGCCTCCGCGGCGGTGTCCTCCACCTCCTGGGTGACTGTCTGCTCGTCGGTGACCGGGGTCTCCGCCGGGGTGACCGTCTCCGCCGTCTCCGGATCGCTCTGTGTCTTTCCGCAGCCTGCCGCAGCCATGACCAGCAGGCATGCCAGCAGCAGCGCAAGTGTTTTCTTTGCCATTTTCCGCATTTCTCCTTGTATGGACAGTATTCTCTCTTTGACCGCCCGGGCCGGGCGGTGTCATTACAGTATAACATTTTTTCCCGGCAAGTACAACCGTCAGAATGGGTCGAAACGGGTCTGCCTGCGGAATCCGGGGCGAAAATTCCATTTTTTCGGGCAAATTCCCCCTTTCCCCTATAGCCAAAACACAAAAAATACACTATAATAAAGAACTGTGAAAAACACAGGGAGGGATCTTTATGGGATACCGGAAAGAATTTATCGACTTCATGATGTCGGCGGGCGTGCTCACCTTTGGTGACTTCACCACCAAGAGCGGCCGGAAGACGCCGTACTTTATCAATACCGGCAACTACAAGACCGGCGAACAGATCAGCATCCTGGGCGACTACTACGCCCGGTGCATCCAGGACAGCGGCGAGCAGTTCGACGCCCTCTTCGGCCCGGCCTACAAGGGCATCCCCCTTGTGGCGGCGGCGGCATCGTCCCTGTACCGCAGCCACGGCCGGGACGTCCGGTACTGCTTCAACCGCAAGGAGAAGAAGGACCACGGCGAGGGCGGCGGCATCGTGGGCTACCAGCCCCAGAGCGGCGACACCCTGGCTATCGTGGAGGACGTGGTCACCGCCGGCACCGCCGTGCGGGAGACCCTGGCGCTTTTAAAGCAGATCGGCCAGATCCGGGTATCGGCCCTGTTCGTGTCCGTGGACCGGATGGAAAAGGGCACGGGAGAGCTCTCCGCCCTGGATGAGCTCCGGGAGAGCCTGGGCATCCGGGTGTATCCCATCATCACCGTCCGGGACATCATCGCCGCCATGCCCGCCGGGGACGACCGGGCGGCAAAAATGGAGGCCTATCTGGCCCAATACGGAGCCAAGGCCCTGTGAGCATACACGAGGGACACCGCAAACGCATCCGGGAGCTGTTTCTCCGGGGCGGGCTGGACGTGCTGAACGACCATCAGGTGCTGGAGCTGCTGTTGTTTTACACCAACCCCAGGACCGACGTCAACCCCATCGCCCACCGGCTGATGGAGACCTTCGGCACCCTGGCCGCCGTGCTGGACGCCCCCTA
>ONVR01000137.1 GCA_900321335.1 uncultured Eubacteriales bacterium
CGCCAGGTGCTGGCGCCTCCTTCCGCTGTTGTAAAATTCTTAACAGCGTGAAAGCTGAAATCCGAAAAGTCCGCGATGGCGCCGCAGTACTTCCTTTCTCCCCGGAACACCCTGCTGGCGCCGAGGCTGTGGGCGCAATCGGCTACAACGGCCACCCGGCCCATCGCTTTCTGGATTCTGGAAGACAGGTCCCCCAGCGGTGTTCCATCGCTTTCTACCGGATGGAACAGTTCCTTTTTACCCTCGACAATCTCAAAGACGCGATCATAGTCACAGACGATGCCGCCAAGGTCAACCGTCACCACGGCTTTCGTTTTTTCCGTTATGGCCGCTTCCAGTTTCTCATAGTCCATTTCCGGCATATGGGTATTGGGATCTCCGTCTTTTTGAATGTCCACAAAAACCACAGTGGCTCCGCAGTGGATCGCCGCGCTGGCACTTGCCGTATAGGTAAACGCGGGGACGATCACCTCGTCTCCGGGGCAGATCCCCAGGATGCGCAGATTCAACTCCTCCGATGCCGTTGCGGAATTCAGGCAGACGACCCGGTTGTTCCATCTTTCAGGTTCCGTGTCCACGTCCACATCGACACATCCCGTTTCTATGTAAGCCGCCAACCGCCGTTCCAGAAGCTTCGTCCGCGGCCCCGTTGTGATCCAGCCGCTTCTGAGCGCTTTTACGACTTCTTCTATCTCAGCGTCGCTGATATCGGGCGGGCTGAAGCTGATTGATCTTTTCTCCATTGCGTTTCAATCTCCGTTTTCCTTATTTTTCCGCCGGGTGATAGGTAGTGACGACCTCCGCCACCAAATCGCAGATGTCCTCCCGCTCCTCATAGGCGGCAAGCATCAGCTGCTGGATCTGCTCGATAAACCGATCCGTTTCAATGGGAATGGGCTTTCCGATATGGATCAGCTTGTTGGCGGTAGTCGTAAGCCCCTCCTCGGACATGAGCTTTTCCTCGTAGAGCTTTTCACCGGGACGCAGGCCGGTATACTCGATCTTGATATCCGCTCCCGGACGCAGGCCGGAGAGCTTGATAAGGTTTCGCGCCAGGGTGTCGATCTTCACGGGTGTTCCCATATCCAGGACGAAAATCTCGCCGCCCTTGGCGTAGGTTCCCGCCTGGAGCACCAGGGAGACCGCCTCCGGGATCGTCATGAAATACCGGATGATCTCCGGATGGGTCACCGTAACCGGTCCGCCACGGGCAATCTGCTCCTTAAATCTGGGGATCACAGAACCGTTGCTCCCCAGTACGTTGCCGAACCGTACCGCCACAAATTCCGTTGTGGGCGGCTCCGTCAGTGTGGACGCCGGGAACTCGTCCCCGTCCGGGTGCAGGTGCACGTCCGGCAGCTCGCCGGTTTTACCCTCTTTCACCTTTTGGGCGAAGGACTGGATGATCATCTCACACAGGCGCTTGCTTGCGCCCATGATATTCACCGGATTGACCGCCTTATCCGTGGAGATCAGGACAAACTTCTTGCACCCGTTCATAAGGGCGGCATAAGCCGTCTTGTAGGTGCCGACGGTGTTGTTTTTGATGGCCTCGCAGGGGCTGGACTCCATCAGGGGCACATGCTTATGGGCCGCCGCGTGGTACACGATTTCCGGTTTATATTTGGAAAACAGATCGTTGAGCTTCCGGCTGTCGCGCACGGAACCGATCAGCACCTTCAGGTTCAGGTTGGGGTACTTGTCTTCCAGTTCCAGCTGGATGGCGTGTGCGTTGTTCTCATAAATATCCAGCACGATCAGCTGCTTGGGCGAGTGGGCTGCTATCTGCCTGCACAGCTCACTGCCGATGGAGCCGCCGCCGCCGGTGACAAGGATCACCTTTCCGGTGATGTGGGTAAAGATCTCGTCCATATTGACCTGGATGGGGTCTCTGCCGAGAAGATCCTCCACCGCCACGTCTTTCAGGGCGCTGATGGTGATATCCCGCTCCACAAACTGGTACATGCCGGGGATGTTTTTGATCTCACAGCCGGATTCCTTGCAGATCTCCAGAATTCCCTTGAGCTGCTCCGGTGTCGCGCTGGGTACAGCCACAAAGATCTTATCCACATTGTATCGCGCCGCGCTGTAGAGAATGTCGTCCCGGCCGCCCACGATGGGCACGCCGTCCACGTAGCGGCTCCACTTATTGGGGTTGTCGTCGATGATGCAAACCACCTTATGGGTGGCGTTGTCCGCCCGGCGCAGGTCCCGCAGAAGCTGCTGGCCGGCCCGGCCGGCCCCGATGATCATCACCCGGTCCGCCCGTTTCCCGTTGTGGGGATTCCGGTCCCGGAGCATCAACAGGAACCGGTAGGAAAACCGGATGCCGATGACCAGGATAAACTGGATAAACGCCCCTACGACGTAGTAGAAAATGGGCATTCTCCGGAAGAGCACCGTGATCATCACCACGTGGAATACGGCCGTGATCGCAGATGACAGCAGCACCCGCAAAAGCTCTGAAAAGCTGGCAAACCGCCAGATGCTGTTGTACAGGCGCAGAAGCAGGAAAACGATCAGGCAAAAGACTGTGTAGATGGGCACGAACTGAACCCAAGCATGTAGATAATACTCCGGAATGGACAGAAAGCGGCAGTCAAACCGGAGCCAAAGGGCAAAGATATACGAGAAATTAACTGCTATGATATCATAGACAGCCAATAAGATTGCAATAACCTGCCAATGTTCCAGCAGAGGTTTCCGCCGCTTTTCTATTTTTTCTTTATTGTTATTAATCATGTGTTAAAACCTCAAAAATGCACTTAGTGGCGAATAGAGGGCACACTATTATTTGTATATTATAACAGTATATTCCCCAATGTGCAACAGGAAGCTGCACATTGGGGCCTTGAAACAAATCATATTACGAAGCGGGATTGGAAACGATCTCGCCGTCTCTAACCTGCCGCATCAGCTCTTTTGCCGTCTCCACCGTGTCATAATCCGGATCCAGTACGGATGCCGCTGCGCCACCTAAACTCCAGCAGGACCGGGTGTTTCCGTATCCGTACGCGGTGTAGCTCACGATATTCCACTCGGAACCTGAATCTAACTGATCGCTGACAAGCTTTGCAATCAGATCATACGGCACGCTCGTATCAAAGCTTCCTTCCAGGGCGTTGAGCAGAGACGTATAATTCCAGAGGATCTCCGGGGACATAGCCTTTTTGGCGATGGCTTTGATCATAGCCATCTGGTTTCGGCCACGCTGAATGTCTCCCTCAGCAAA
>ONVR01000312.1 GCA_900321335.1 uncultured Eubacteriales bacterium
ACAGGCCCACGATCTTCTGCCCCACCCACATCGGCGGCGCGGATATCGAGATGGCGCTGGAGGCGGTGCACGTCCCCTGCTGGCTGGCGCTGGGCGACCCCCGGGAGCTTTACAAAAGCGCCAGCGGCATGATGCTCCAGATGAACGGACTGATCTGCCTGGACGTACTGGAAAAGCGGGATCGTCTCTGTGCCCGGGCAAAGATGGAGGCGCTGCTGAAAAAAGGCGGCAATCTGCTGATCTTCCCCGAGGGCGCCCAGAACGTGAGCCGAAACGCCCTGCTCAGCCCCCTGTATGCCGGGTCGGTGGAGCTGGCCATCACCTGCGGGGCCGAGATCGTCCCCATGGGGATCGAGCGGATGGGAGATACGTACTTCTGCGTGCTGGGCGAGCCCATTTCCTACGAGGGCCGCAGTCTTGCGGAGCGCTACGCCCTGACGGCGGAGCTGCGGGACGCCATGGCGACGCTGAAGTGGGAGATCGCGGAAGCCCTCCCTCCCTTGCGCAGAGAGGAGCTCTCGGAGAAAACCTACGAGGACTTTATAAACGGGATCCTGTCCATGAACACGGCCTATTCCCTCACGGTGGATTATATTGTCCAGACCCAGTTCCATCCCAAAAACATCACGGAACCGGCGCAGGCCTTTGCCCATCTGGACAACCTGATCCCCCGCCGGGAGAACGCCTTTTTATTCCGTAAATAGAAAATCAACCCCCGGTATGGCAAAGGCCATACCGGGGGTTTGCGTATATCTGCTATTAAGAGTGGAAGCCGAAGTGCTCCTCGTTGTAACGGTCGATCTCGTCGTCGATGAACTTGTCGGCGTTGGGATATACCGTGCCGGGGCCGCCGTAGGTGATGCAGGGGATAAAGTGGCCCAGGGTGCCGTACTCGTCGCAGACTCTGCGGACCTCGGCCCGGATCTCCTCCTCAGTGGAGTCGGCCCGGTCCACGATGGCGGCGTCAATACCACCCATGAGGCACATGCGGCCGTCGATCTCCTTGCTGATGCGGGGGATGTCGTTCTGGGGCAGTACGCCCTGCCAGATGTCGATATGCAGGTCGATCATATCCTCCACAATGGGCTCACAGAAGGAGTCAGAGTGGTGCATGATGATCACGCCGGCGTCGTGCATGTAGTTATAAGCCTTCTCATAGTTGGGCTTTATAAACTCCCGCCACTGGTCGGGACGCATGAACAGATTGGTCTTGCTGCCCCAGTCGTCGTGAGAGAGCATGATATCGGGGTGAACGGCGTCCGTCATGAGCTTCATGCCGTTGTAGCGGTACTCGCCGATGGCGGCCTCCAGATCGGCGAAGGCCTCCTCCTCCAGCATGATGTTCAGAAACGTGTCCTCAAAGCCCATGAGGAAGTGGGTGCGCTCGAACACGCCGGTGGGGGCGAACATCATCAGCAGGCTCTCGCTTCTGTCCACCTTGGCCGCCCGCTCCAGATAGGGGGCCCAGGCCTCCTCAGCGGAGCAGTTGGCGATCAGGTCGGGGACTTTGGTGAAATCCCGCCAGCAGGTGATATCGCGGACGACCTTGTTGGCCTCCGTCACGTGGGGCATGGCGCCGATGGAGCCCTCAGGCCACACGATGGTGGTGCCCCACAGGTCCTTCATCTCCGGCATACCGGGGTAGCGGTTGCCGCGAACAAAGGTATTTACGGGGTCGCCGGGCAGGAACGTCGTACCCTCAAACTGCTTGATCAGGCGGTCGGGCTTGCCGTCTTTCTTAATGGTCTCCAAAAAATTTTCTCTCTTGCTGAGCATTGTTTTTTACCCTCCAAACAATTCCGTAATGCGTCATCAGACGGATTCTCTCAAGTGTGCATCGGCGGATTTTCCTCTACCTGTCACTGATTGTACCAGTTTTCTCCTATGAATTCAAGCCTGTGGCGGTTTTATTTTCAAAACCTTGTGCTTTTGGTTGAATGATACGGGTGTTTTATATTATAATAGCACAAATACAACAGATTGGAGTGATTCCCTTGAACAAACCCATGTACAAGGTTGAAATCATCTGCCGCCCACAAAAGCTGGAGACTCTCCGGACCGCCCTGTGCGAGATCGGCGTGACGGGCATGACCGTGCATCACGTCCTGGGCTGCGGCAGAAAAAACGATGAGCGTTCCTATTACCGTCCCCATACAGCAAGCGATCTGAAAGAGCAGATCAAAATTGAGACCGTCATCTCCGAGGTGTCCGTGGACACCCTGCTGGACAAGGTGCAGCAGGTGCTCAAGATCGGCGATGTGGGAGAGGGAAAAGTATTTGTCTCCGAGATCTGCGGCGTGCTCCGCATCCGCACGGGACAGCGTGACTATGAGGCTTTGCAGTACCAATGAAAAAATTTCTGAAAACGATTTTGATCATTCTTCTCGTCCTGGTGGTGATCGTGGCGGGCTACGTGGCCTACGTGTTCATCTCCTACCACAGGATCCCCGACAACCAGGTGCTGGACGTGGAAGCCCAGCAGAACGCCAAAGCCCAGGCGGGCATGGAGTACAAGGTCCTCTCCTGGAATCTGGGCTTCGGCGCCTACAGCCGTGATTTCAGCTTCTTCATGGACGGGGGAAAATACTCCTGGGCCTACTCCAAGGACGAGGTGATCCGCAACATCACCGCCTCCGCCGGGCGGACGGCCGATCAGGCGCCGGACTTCGTCTTATTCCAGGAGGTGGACACGGATTCCACCCGGGCCTATCACGTCAACGAGGCCCTTCTTCTGGCGGACAACCTGCCCGGCTATGGCTACGTGCAGGCCTGCAACTACGACTCTCCCTTCCTGTTCTACCCCTTCACCCAGCCTCACGGCAAGTCCGTGGCCGAGCTGATGACCATGACGGCCTTCCATGCCGACAGCGCCCTGCGCCGGAGTCTGCCCGTGGAGACGGGCTTTATGAAATTCCTGGATCTGGACCGGTGCTACAGCATCACGGACATACCCGTGGATAACGGCAAGACCCTCCGGCTGTACAATCTGCACCTGTCCGCCTACACCTCCGACGGCACCATTGCCGACGAGCAGATCGACATGCTGCTGGCGGATATGGCCAAGGATTACGCCGCGGGCAACTATATCATCGCAGGCGGCGACTTCAACAAGGACCTGTTGGGCGATTCCTCCGTCTACTTCGGCGTCTCCGCCGGAGAACAAACCTGGGCCCAGCCCTTCCCCACGGACAAGCTGCCCGATTACCTGTCCCTGCAGGCACCCCTGGATGAGAACGCTCCCGTCCCCTCCTGCCGGAACTGTGATACGGGCTACATTCCGGGTCAGACCTTCGTGCTGGTGGTAGACGGTTTTCTCGTCTCGGACAACGTGACAGTGCTGGAAAAGCACGTCATCGACGCCGACTTTGAAACCTCCGACCACAACCCCGTTTCCATGACCTTCGTGCTGAACTGAGCAACCCAAACAGAAAAGGACGCATCCGGCTATCCGCCGGATGCGTCCTTATTGTCTCTCGTCAGTCATATCCGCCGGAAGCGGCCGGCAGGGCCTGATACGCCTCCAGGGAGCGATAGGTCTTGCCCATAAAATCCATAAAATCACAGAAATCCGCCGCCAGGGTACTGCTGTCCCGGTAGGCCCAGGCCGAGGCGTCTCCCGTTACCCGGTAGGTCTCTCCCCCAATCTGGAATTCGGCCTCGTAAAACGTGTTGGGCACGACGGCCATCATGGTATCTGACGCCGTGAGGTTTCCGGAAGTCACCGGCTCCGTGATGCCGGTGAGCCGGCAGGCCGTCAGCTTGTCGTAAATGCGCTCCAGAAGCTCCTGCCCGGGCGTAAAGGTCCCGGACGCCGTACCGTCCAGCACCAGATCCTTCTGGATCTCCCCCGTATCGGTGTCCATGACGTTTTTCCGGTTCTCATCGATCCAGAAGGAAAACCGGATCCGGAAATCCTCCGGCATGGTCTGCGGGATCACAGCGGGCTTGTTTTCCGTCGGCTCCCGGGTCTGCGTCTCCGTTTCGGTTCCGCAGCCGGCCAGCAGAACTACGCAGAGCATCACCAGCCCGACCGTGAGAAAAGCGCGTTTCATTTTGCCTCACCCCCTGTCTTTATGACGGGGATCCTGCAAAAAAGTTCCTGCTGATTTCGCGGCGACGGTTTCCGCCGGCCCAGGTTACGGGTGCGCCGTTACCCCGACGCAGGTCACGGGCCCCAGCCTGCACCGCTGCCGGACAAACCGCTCCATGGTCAGAACGTCCACCTCCCGGCTGGGATCGGAGTTGAAAAAGCGGTACATACCGCTGCCCGCGTCGGCAAAGGCGACGTAATGGTCGTATTTTCCGTCAAAAAACCGGAGGATCCCATAGGGATACCGGTTCGGCGCCGAGAGGATCTGTTTCCGGCCCCGGGTCGTCTCGGTGCGGATCGCAAACAGGTCCAGCACCTGGCACACGGTCTTCACCGGTGTTCCGAAAAATCCTTTATACGGCAGCGCCTGCAGACACAACTTGTGGATCTGCTCCGCCGTCACCGCAAAGCCGAGAGCATGCATCAGATTGTACACCGCGATCCAGCCGCAGCCGTTATAATCCGACGCGAATTTCCCATAGGGAAACCGGCCCATTTTGCTCTGATCGATGATGTATCCATCGCCGGAAAACCCTGATCGATCCATCTCTGACGCCTCCTTTTCCGCTGCTGATCGGCCCCATGGCCTTCTCTGTGTGCAGTTTCTATGGCAATATCATACCATATCTGCCGCCCGTTTGTACAGTCCGGGAAATATTCATCTTATTTTAAGGATTTTTCAATGCTTTCCCGCAAATACCCACTTCCCTTTTTTTCGGGAATCTGCTATACTGTATTGTACTTTATAAACGAACATTCCCATACTGTAAAGGACTGCATTATGGACAACAACTCCTCTCAAAACGGATTTTCCGGTAATCAAAACAACGGCGGCAAGGAAGACAACACCCTCTTCCACGTGGGCTCTTGGATTTTGACCATCATTCTGCTGAGTACCGCCTGGCCTTTGGGCCTTGTTATGCTGTTTCTGAACCTGTCCGGCAAGATCGACAAGTTCCACCCCAGAAGGCTCTTCGGCAGCTCCGGCACCAACGCCAGCCGCGCCCAGACCACCCGGCGGGCCTCCTCCGGCGTGACCTATCAGCCGGGCACCAGCAGCGTCCGCAGAACCGACGCCGCGTCTGCCTCCCAGGCTTCCGCTCAGACCGCCTCCTCCACCGGAGCCACAGCCAGGTCCGGCAAAAAGGGCTCCTCCTTCGCCAAGGTCGCGGATATCCTGCTTCTGATCCTGGGCGTCGTTCTGATCCTTGTGGGCGGCAGCATCGTGGGCGAAGAGCTCCGCTATGTCCAGTACGGCCTGATCTGGTCGGAAGTGATCAAGGGCATCTTTTATATCATCGGCGGCGTCGGCTCTCTGGTGGCCCGGTTCCTCACCCGGCGGCGCACGGCCCGGTTCAACCGGCTCAACACCATTGTGAACACCAATGTCAAAGAGGGCCGTATCTCCGTCAAGGACATCGCCAAGAGTTCGGGTCTGGACCTGAAAACCACCCGCAAAGAGCTCACCAGCATGATCGAAAAGGGCTTTTTCGGAGACAGCGCCTACATCGACTCGGAGATCGACTGTCTGATCCTCACACGGGAAGCCGCGGACAAGATCCGCAGCTTTGCCCAGGAGGCCAAGCGCAAGGCCGAGGAGGAACTCAAGCGGCAGCGGGAGGACACCTCCGACGGCAAGTACGCCTCGATCCTCGCCGAGCTCAAGCGGCTGGACGCGGACATCGTGGACCAGCGCATCTCCGACAAGATCGTCCGGATCGAGGAGCTGTCCGAAAAGATCTTCAAGATCGTGGACGAAAACCCGGAGAAAGCTCCCCAGATCCGCAAATTCATGGACTACTACCTGCCCACCACCCTCAAGCTTCTGCGCTCCTACAGCGTGCTGGAGCGGCAGGGCATCAGCGGACAGAACATCTCCGCGGCCAAGGCCGATATCGACCGGATCCTGGACACCCTCATCAAGGGCTACGAACAGCAGCTGGATCTGCTGTTCCAGGAGGACGCCATCGACATCTCCTCGGACATC
>ONVR01000079.1 GCA_900321335.1 uncultured Eubacteriales bacterium
CACGGCACCGTGGCCCAGATGCTCAAAACCTCGGAGCGGTATGCCGTGGCGGTGGAAACGGCGCTGGGCGGCGGCATGCAGAATATCATCGTCTCCACGGAGCAGGACGGCAAAGCGGCCATCGCCATGCTCAAGCGCAAAGACGGCGGTCGGGCAACGTTTTTGCCCCTGTCCACCATCCGGGGCACCGTGCTCAACAGCCGCGATCTGGAGGGGGAAGCGGGCTTTGAGGGGATCGCCTCGGAGCTTGTGACCTTTGACCCGCAGTACACCGGGATCTACCAGAGCCTGCTGGGGCGGACGGCCATCGTGGAGACCATCGACGACGCCATCCGCATTTCCCGGAAAAACGGAGCCCGGTTCCGGATCGTTACCCTGGACGGCCAGGTGATGAACGCCGGGGGATCCATGACCGGCGGCTCCGCCTCCAAAAACGCGGGCATCCTCTCCCGGGCCAACGAACTGGAAAAGCTCAGGCAGCAGGAGACCCTCACGAAAGAGGCCATCGGGGAGGCCCAGCGGGCCGAGACCGAAAGTGCCCGGGAGTACACCAAAGCCCGGCAGGAGCTGGAGCTGGAGACCCAGGACGGCAACGCCGCGGATCGGGAGCGGCTGCGGCTGGAAAACGACGTGCAGCACTATGGACTGTTTATCCGCTCGGCACAGGAGGCGCTGGAGAGCTTGCGCGCAGAGGCCGACGAGCTGGAGGAGAAGATCGAGGACTCCTCCCGGCAGATCGACGACCGCAAGCAGCGCATTGCCCGGTGTCAGCAGGAGGAAGAGGATCTGACTCGGCAGATCCGGGAACAGTCGGCAGGGCAGGAGAGCCTTCTGGCCCGCCGGGACGAGATCAACGAGCAGATCGCCGTGCTCCGGGCGGAGCGGGCGTCACTGGAGGCGGAGAAGACGGCCACCCTGGCCGCCGTGGACGAGCTTGCCCAGCTCAGAACGGATCTGTCCATGGATCTGGGGACGCGGCTGCGCCTTGCAGACGAGCTGGACGAGAGCAGTCTGCAGATCTGCGGCCAGATCGAGGAAAAACAGCGGCAGCTTGCCGAGGCCAATCGGGAACTGACCGCCATAGGAGAGCGCATTGCCGCCATTACGGCGGAAAAGCTGGCCCTGGAGGGAGAGCGCACCCGCCGGGACAGACAGCTGCAGCAGGTCAACAACCGCGTCATTGAGCTGGAACGGGAAAAAAGCGCGCTGGAACAGAAAAAGATCGCCATGGAGGCGGAGAGCGGGCAGCTTGTGGACAAGCTCTGGGACACCTACGAGCTCAGCCGCACCGACGCTTATGCCGTCCGGCAGGAGCTGGAGGACTACCAGCAGGCAAGACACCGGATCGGGGAGCTCAAGCGGGAGATCTCCCGGCTGGGCAATCCCAATATCGGCGCCATTGAGGAATATGAGCGGGTCAACAGCCGCTACACCTACCTGACGGAGCAGCGGGACGACGTGGAAAACGCCAAGGGCGAACTGCTGGAGATCATCACCAGCGTCACTTCGGAGATGGAACAGATCTTCCGGCGGGAGTTTGATCTGATCAACGCCAGCTTCAAGCAGACCTTCCTGGAGCTCTTCGGCGGCGGCAAGGCCGATCTGGAGCTGGAGGATGAAAGCGATATCCTCGGCTGCGGCATCGAGATCCGGATCCAGCCGCCCGGCAAGAGCCTGAAGACCATCACCCTGCTCTCCGGCGGCGAGAAGGCCTTTGTGGCCATCGCCCTGTACTTCTCCATTTTGAAGGTCCGGCCGACGCCCTTTGTCGTCATGGATGAGATCGAGGCCGCTCTGGACGAGGCCAACGTGCTGAAGGTGGCTGCGTATATGCGCAGGATGTCGGAAAAAACACAGATGATCGTCATCACCCACCGCCGGGGCACCATGGAAGAGGCGGATGTCCTCTATGGGGTGACCATGCAGGAAAAGGGTGTGTCCAAGATCCTCAACATCGATCTGGACGAGGCGGAAAAGACCATCGCAAAATAAGAACACAGGAGTAACGACAATGGCTTTTTTTGAAAAGATCCGGCAGGGGCTTGCCAAAACGAAAAAAAGCGTAACCGCCCAGCTCAATGGCCTGTTTGCCTCCTTTACCGGGGAAAACGAGGAGTTTTTCGACGAGCTGGAGGAGACGCTGATTTTAGCGGATATCGGCGTGGAGACCACCACGGAGGCGGTGGAGAAGCTCCGGGAGATCACCCGGAAGGAGGGCTACCGCAGCGGCGAGCAGATCCAGGCCGCCCTGGCGCAGATCCTGACGGAGATTGTCTCCGGCGGCGACACCCGGCTGAAGCTGGATACGAAGCCCTCGGTGATCCTGGTCATCGGCGTCAACGGGGTGGGCAAGACCACCACCATCGGAAAGCTGGCTTTGAAGCTGGGGCAGGAGGGGAAGAAGGTCCTGCTGTGCGCAGGAGATACCTTCCGGGCCGCAGCGGCGGAGCAGCTGACCATCTGGGCCCAGCGGGCCGGAGCGGATATCGTCCGCCACGAGGAGGGCTCAGACCCGGCCGCCGTGGTGTTTGACGGCATCGCCGCAGCCAAGGCCAGAGGGGCCGACGTGATCATCTGCGACACGGCGGGCCGGCTCCACAACAAGGCAAATCTCATGAACGAGCTGGGGAAGATCAGCCGGGTCATCGACCGGGAGCTTCCCGACGCGGACCGGGAGACACTGCTGGTCATCGACGCCACCACGGGACAGAACGGCCTGATTCAGGCCAAGCAGTTCAAGGAGGCGGCAGGGATCACCGGTATCGTCCTGACCAAGCTGGACGGTACGGCCAAGGGCGGCATCGTCCTTGCCATCTGTGATCAGCTCAAAGTCCCCGTCAAATACGTGGGCGTGGGGGAGCAGCCCGAGGACCTGCTGGCCTTTGACGGCGACGAGTTCGTGGAGGCTCTGCTGAAATGAGATTCGTCCTTGCCAGCAACAACGCAAGAAAACTGGAGGAGCTGCGACAGATCCTCTCCCAGATGGGCCATGAGGTCCTCTCCCAGCGGGAGGCGGGGCTGAACCTGACGGTGGAGGAGACGGGCACGACCTTTGAGGAAAATGCCCGGCTGAAGGCCAGGGGGGCCAGCGACGCGCTGGGCCTTCCCGTCATCGCCGACGACTCCGGCCTTATGGTGGACGCCCTGGACGGAGCGCCCGGCGTGTACTCCGCCCGGTACGGGGGAGAAGGGCTGGACGACCGGGGACGAAACGCCCTGCTGCTGAAAAACATGGAAGGGAAAGAGAACCGGAGCGCCCGGTTTGTGTGCTGCATCTGCTGCAGATTCCCCGACGGCAGGGAGATCACGGCCCGGGGAGAGTGTCCGGGACAGATCCTGGAAGGGCCCCGGGGGAAGGACGGCTTCGGCTACGACCCCGTGTTTTATATGCCGGAGTACGGCAAGACCATGGCGGAAATGACGCCTGTGGAGAAAAACGCCGTCTCCCATCGGGGGCGGGCGCTGGAGCGTCTTGCGGCAGAGCTCCGGAAAATTCAGAAATAACAGATTGGAGAACGATATGCTCAACAGCAGACAGAGAGCCCAGCTGCGAGGACTGGGCAACTCCCTGGAGACCATTTTGCAGGTGGGAAAGGCGGGGGTGACGGACAACGTGACGGCGCAGGCGGACAGCGCCCTGACGGCCAGAGAGCTCATCAAGGGCCGGGTGCTGGAAAACGCGCTGCTTACCGCCAGAGAGGCGGCGCAGGAGCTGGCCGGACGCACCGGCGCCGACGTGGTGCAGGTCATCGGCACCCGGTTTCTTCTGTATCGGGAAAACAAACAGCTGGAAAAACGGATCCAGCTGGTCAAATAAAATTGCCCGGAGCGATTCCGGGAAAAGCAGGTGAGGATATGAAAACCGGTATTTACGGCGGTACGTTCAATCCGCCCCACATCGGACACGTTTATGCCGCCCGGGCGGCCATGAAGCAGCTGGGGCTTGACAGGATGCTGGTCATTCCCACGGGGCAGCCGCCCCATAAGGCGATGCCCGCCGGCTCTCCCGAGCCCCGGATGCGGCTGGAGATGGTGCGCCTGGCTTTTGAGAAGATGGACAACACCCGTGTGCTGGATCTGGAGATCATCCGGGAGGGCAAGAGCTACACCTCCGAGACGCTGGAGCAGATCCGGCAGATGTACCCGGACGACGAGCTGTACCTGCTCATGGGGACGGATATGTACTGCACGCTGGATCAGTGGTACAACGCCGAAAAGATCCTCTCCGCCGCCGTGCCCGCGGTGTTTGAGCGGGGGGAGAACGAGTCCATGGCCATCGAGCACAAGTCCCACGTATACCGGAAGCATTTTGCCGTGCAGACACGGAAGATCAAGGCGGATATCTGCCCTGTGTCCTCCTCCCAGATCCGGGAGGAGCTGCCCCGGCGGCTGGGAACGGAATACCTTCAGAGGCCCATCTACGACTATATTCTCAAGCACCGGCTTTACGGGGTGCGGCCAAACTTTGATCACCTGCGCTTTGCCGCCTATCAGATGCTCGACGACAGGCGCACCCGGCACGTGGCCGGCTGTGAGCAGGAGGCGGTGCGTCTGGCCCTGCGGTGGGGCGAGGACGTGGAGCTGGCCCGGGAGGCGGCGATCCTCCACGACATCACCAAACGCTGTGACGCACAGGAGCAGTTGCGGCTGTGCGAAAAGTATGCTATTATAACAGACAGCGTTGAGCGGCGGGAGTACAAGCTCCTGCATGCCAAGACGGGAGCAGCGGTGGCCAGAGATCTGTTCGCCGTGAGCGACCCGGTCCATGACGCCATTGCCTGGCATACCACGGGAAAGCCGGATATGACGCTGCTGGAAAAGATCATCTACATGGCCGACTACATAGAGCCCAACCGGAGCTTTGAGGGACTCAAAGAGCTGCGGGAGCTGGCCTACGAGAACCTGGACCGGGCCATGATCCTGGGCCTGGAGATGAGCATGGCGGATATGAAGGCCAGAAACATCGTGCCTCACGCCAACTCAGCCGGGGCTCTTGCATATTTGAAGAATTTGGAAGTATGAACCGCCGGACATCCGGCACAGAAAGCTGAGGGAAAAGGAATGCTGACTTCAAAACAGATCATGGAAACGGCTGTCAAGGCAATTGACAGCAAAAAAGGACGGGATATCAAAGCCCTTTATATCCGGGAGCTGTCCACCGTAGCCGACTATTTCGTGCTGTGTACGGCCAATTCCCCCACCCAGATCAAGGCCATCTCCGACGAGATCGAGCGGCTGCTGGAGCTGGAGGGTGAGCGGGCGCTCCGGGTGGAAGGCAAGCGGGATGGCGGCTGGATCCTAGTGGATTTCGGCGTGGTGGTCATCCACATCTTCTTAAAGGAAATGAGAGAGTTTTACTCTCTTGAGCGGCTCTGGGGCGACGCGCCGGAGGCCGATATCAGCAATTTGATTACAGAATAAACGAGGGATGCAAAATGAAATACGAGTTTGCTCGTATCGAGAAAAAATGGCAGGAGATCTGGGATGAGCAGAAGAGCTTTCGGGCTGTGACGGGTGATCCCCGGCCCAAGTTCTATGGGCTGGTGGAGTTTCCCTACCCCTCCGGCGCCGGTCTGCACGTGGGACACCCCAGACCCTATACGGCCATGGACGTGATCGCCCGGAAGCGCCGGATGGACGGCTATAACGTGCTGCTGCCTATCGGCTTTGACGCCTTTGGCCTGCCAACGGAGAACTTTGCCATCAAAAACCACATTCACCCGGCCATCGTCACCCGACAAAACATCGCCGCCTTTACCAAACAGCTCAAGATGCTGGGCTACAGCTTTGACTGGGACCGGGTGGTGGACACCACCGACCCGTCCTACTACAAGTGGACCCAGTGGATCTTCCTGCAGCTGTACAAGCACGGTCTGGCCTACAAGGCCACCATGCCCGTGAACTGGTGCACCTCCTGCAAATGCGTGCTGGCAAACGAGGAGGTCGTGGAGGGCGTGTGCGAGCGCTGCGGCGCCCCCGTGGTCCGGAAGGAAAAGAGCCAGTGGATGCTGAAAATCACCGACTACGCCCAGAAACTCATCGACGGCCTGGACGACGTGGACTTTATCGAGCGGGTCAAGACCCAGCAGAGAAACTGGATCGGTCGCTCCACCGGCGCGGAGGTGACCTTCAAGGCCACCACCGGTGACGACATCGTGGTCTTTACCACCCGGCCGGACACCCTCTACGGCGCCACCTACATGGTCATCTCCCCGGAACACGCCTACGTGAAAAAATGGGCGGATCTGCTGGAGAATCTGCAGGAGGTTCAGGCCTACGTGGACGAGGCTGCCCGGAAGTCCGATTTTGAGCGGACAGAGCTGGCCGCGGACAAGGAGAAAACCGGCGTCAGACTTCAGGGGGTGGCGGCGATCAATCCTGTCACCGGCAAACAGATCCCCATCTTTATCTCCGACTACGTTCTTGCCACCTACGGCACCGGCGCCATCATGGCCGTGCCGGCCCACGACGCCCGCGACTGGGCATTTGCCAGAAAGTTCGGCTGCGAGATTATCGAGGTGGTCTCCGGCGGCAACGTGGAGGAGGCGGCTTTCACCGCCAAGGACGACACGGCGGTCATGGTCAACTCCGGTTTCCTCACCGGCATGACCGTGAAGCAGGCCATCCCTGCCATGACCAAGTATCTGGAAGAGCAGGGCATCGGCGAGGCCAAGGTCAATTACAAGCTCCGGGACTGGGTCTTCTCCCGTCAGCGTTACTGGGGCGAACCCATTCCCATGGTCAAATGCGACAAGTGCGGATACGTGCCCGTGCCCGAGGATCAGCTGCCCCTGCTGCTGCCGGAGGTGGATTCCTACGAGCTCACGGACGACGGGCAGTCGCCCATCGCCAAAATGCGCGACTGGGTGGAGACCACCTGCCCCTGCTGCGGCGGACACGCCCAGCGGGAGACGGACACCATGCCCCAGTGGGCAGGATCCAGCTGGTATTTCCTGCGGTATATGGATCCCCATAACGACACGGCCCTGGCCTCCAAAGAGGCTCTGGACTA
>ONVR01000138.1 GCA_900321335.1 uncultured Eubacteriales bacterium
CAGCAGATCACGGCGCTGCCGCTGTAAACGTGGGCGTCGGCAAGGCCCGCAAACTGTTTTTTCGTACCGATATATACAAGCCCGGACAGGAACTTTCTCTGACCCATGACCAGCCTGACCTGGGAGACGCTGTTAATGTCCTCCGAGGCGATGCGGCAATGCAGCAGGTCTCCTCCCAGCTGCTCGATCAGCTCGCCGTAGTGGGGCGGAAGCGTTCTGTTTGCGGAATCACTCATGTTCAACACTCCTTTCCCATGGGGTTCCTGTGGATTCGTCTCGTCTCATTTTAATCGTTTTTTCCAGTATTGTCCATGACGGCATTCCAGTTATTACCATTCATTCGGTGTGCTGAATGTATGCCCGGCACACCGTTTTTCCGTTTTTATTGTACATTGAGCACAGAAATATTGTGGTTTTTTCCATTTTATTGAGGGAAAAAACGGCAAATGTTATAATTTTTGTATAATTCAAATTATTTATTATTCATGCTCTTTTCTTTGCGCTTATTGAAGGAGGAATCAACGTGACAGAGCGAGTACAACGGATGCTCAAAAGCCTGAAGATCAGCAAGTATCCTCTGTGCATCGAGTATTTCAAGCTGGCCAACGAATCGTTGGATCAGACGGCGGGCGAGCCCATGCTCCTGCGGCGGGCAAAACTCCACGCCCATGTGCTGGACCATATGCCCATTTTCATCGAGCCGGAGGATCTGCTCTGCGGCTCCGGCGCCAGCAAGCCCTTTGGTCTGGAGATGCAGTACGAATACGGTGTCTGGACGAAGGACGAGGTGGAGTCCCTCAAAAGTGAGATCTATACCATCAGTCCCGAGGATGAAGAGGAGCTCTACCGCCTCAACGAGCGCTTTGCCAGCAATGCCCTCAACAGCAACCTGGTGGACGCCCTGAGCAAGTCCCTGGGAATGGACGACCGCCTGTGGCCGTTTATGAAGTCCGGCACGATCCTGCCCCCCTGGAAGGATCGCAAGGGCGGCTCCGGCGGCGGCTTCGCCATGTCCGGCTACGGCCTGGGTCCCGGCTTTTTCCTGGTGTGCATCGACTACGAGAAGATCCTCCGGGAGGGGGCGCAGTCCATCATCGACGAGGCCCGGCAGTGCCTGAAGGACCTGCGCTACACCACCGGGGACGCCATTGAGAAGAAAAACTACTGGGAGGCCGTGATCCTCGTCTTTGAGGCGTGGATCCGGTTCGTCAACCGCTACGCCGATCTGTGCGCTGCTCTGGCGGCGGCAGAAAAAGACGAAAAGCGCTCCGCCGAGCTCCGGCAGATGAGCGCGATCTGCCGCCGGGCGCCTCAGTATCCGGCCCGGAAGTTCCGGGAGGCACTGCAGAGCTTCTGGTTCACCTTCCTCATGGCTCTGCCCTCTCCGACCACGTCGGCGGGCCGCTTCGACCAGTATATGTATCCCTATTACAGCGCGGACCGGGACGCCGGCGTCCTCACCGACGACGAGGTGCTTGAGCTGCTGGAGATCATGCGCTGCAAGGTCATGAAGATCAACCGGGTGTCCGGCAAGGCCAACCGGGCCAAGAACGCCGGCATGGCCAAGTGGTACAACTGGACCATCGGTGGCGTGGACGCCAACGGCAGCGACGCCACCAACGATCTGTCCTACCTGCTGCTGGAGGCTGCGAAGGAGACGAAGCTGCCCCACCACACCATCACTCTGCGCGTCCACCCCGGCACGCCCGACGAGCTGATGAAAAAGTCTCTGGAGGTGGTGCGCACCGGCATCGGCATGCCGGCCTTTGTGGGCGATGAGAGCTATATACGCTTCTTTACCCAAAACGGCATGACCCTGGAAAACGCCCGGGACTACTGCATGACGGGCTGCGTGGACGGCAACGTGGCCGCCCGCTCCCGGACCCAGGTGGTGACCTTTTTCATCATCGCCCAGGCCTTTGATATCTTCATGCACAACGGCTACTGCCGCTATACGAAGGAAAACGTCGGCATTCCCACCGGCGACGTGACGAAGATGGAGACTTTTACGGCGTTTTACGACGCCTTCAAAAAACAGTTCCGGCATCTGCTGAGCATGGCCGCCGAGCGGAACAACGTGGAGCTTATCGCCGAGCGGGAGCTGTTTCCGGATCCCTTCCGCAGCGCCCTGATGGAAAACGGCGTGCGGGACGGCAAGGATCTGCTCAACAAGAAATTCGCCATTGAAAACTGCTCCTGTCTGGGTGCTGTCGGCGGCGTCAACGTGGGAGACTCCCTGGCCGCCGTCAAGGAGCTTGTCTATGACAAAAAGCGATACACCATGGCGGAGCTTCTCACGGCGCTGGACGCCGATTGGGAGGGCTACGAGGAGATGCGCCAGGACTTTATCCGGGCGCCGAAATACGGCAACAACCTTGACGAGCCGGACCGCTTTGTGGCGGAGGTCTACCAGCTCTTTGCCGACACCTGCGCCGAGAACAGCACCGCCTACGGGGGCCACGTGACCCCCAACGCCATCTCCATCTCCGCCCACCAGCCCGGGGGCGCCGTGACCGGCGCGACCCCCGACGGGCGCAAGGGCGGCGACATTCTGGCGGACGCCAGTCTCTCCCCCGACCACGGCAAGGACACCAGCGGCCCCATCGCCGTGTTCCAGAGCGCCATGAAGGTCAACCAGGACCCGTATCAGGGCACCCTGATGAACATGAAGGTCCACCCCAACACCATCCGGACCGACGCGGACCTGATGAAGCTGGGCGCCATGATCAAAACGTATCTGACCCACGGCGGCAAACACGTCCAGTTCAACGTGGTGGATCGGGCGGAGATGGAGGACGCCAAGGTCCACCCCGAGGAGCATCCGGAGCTCATCGTCCGGGTGGCCGGGTACAGCGCCTACTTCGTGCGTCTGCCCGAATCCATCCAGGACGAGGTCATCAACCGCTCCGAGCAGGCGCTGTAAGGGAAGACGTTCTATGAGAGAACATTCCGACATTACCCTGCTGGCCACGGGAGACAACATTCCCAGCCGGGAGGATTACGATTCCCTGTACCGCCACGTGGCCCCGCTGCTGCGCCGGGCGGACATCACCTTCGGCCAGCTGGAAACGGTGCTCATTGACAAGGCGATCTCCGACCTGTACCCCTTTGTGGCGGCGCAGGCGCGGATGCCCTGTTCCTCGGATCCGGACGTGGCGCCGGGGATGAAACGGGCGGGCTTCGACGTGGTCTCCTTCGCCTCCAACCACGCACTGGACTATGGCCGGACCCATTTCCTCAACACCATCGGCTGCCTGCGGGACGCGGGGCTGACCGTCATCGGCGCGGGAGAGAACGAACAGGACGCCCGCCGCTATGCCGTTGTGGAGCGGGGCGGGACCCGGATCGCCTTTCTGGGCTACTGTACCATCCTGCCCCAGGATTACTGGGCCCAGGAGGCACGGCCCGGTGTGAACCCCGCCCGGGGCCACACCTTCTACGAACAGATCGAGCACGATCAGCCCGGCACCCCCTGCCGGATCCACAGCTTTGCCAACCGGGAGGACAAGGCGAAAATGCTCGCCGATATCCGCAAAGCGAAGCAGGAGGCCGATCTCGTGGTGGTCTCCATGCACTGGGGCATCCACTTTACCGAGGCCGAGGTGGCCGCGTATCAGTTTGAATACGCCCACAACGCCATCGACGCGGGGGCAGATCTGATCCGGGGCCATCATGCCCACATTCTCAAGCCCATTGAGGTGTACAAGGGCAAGGTCATCTTCTACTCTCTGGGCAATTTCGCCATGGAGGACCCCAACAGCATGCAGCGGGACAAGGCCACTCTGCGGCAGGATATGCGCACCTCCAGAAAGCACATGGAGATGACAAAGATCCGGGCCGGTTTCGGCCAGGGAGATCAGAAAAAGACCTTCCCGGAGGACTGCTACTACACCATGATCGCCAGGATCCTGATCCGGGATCGGCAGATCTGCCGGGTGAGTTATCTGCCCGCTTATATCCCGGATGATTTTGCCCCCTATGCCGTCTGCCGGGACGATCCCCTTTTTGATACCATTTGCGCCTACGTGCAGAAGATCGACGCCATGATGGGTCTGGACACACAATACACCGTCAGTGGCGACGAGGTCGTCGTTGAGACGTAAGCCCGAGCGGGCCCGGAAGGGATCGGCAGGCGCTGACCCTGCACGGCCGGCCGTGCCCGCCCGGGCAGCATCCGTAAGAATGGAGGAAGAATATGAGTACCAAGAGTAAAAAGGACCGGATCCTGGGTGTCATTACCCTTTTGCTGGCGGCATGGATCACGTTTCTGTCGTTTCAGCTCAAGGCCACCGGCTACCAGGGGGATCCCGGTCCCCGCATGTTTCCCCTGATCGGAGCGGGCGTCATGGCCCTGTGCGGCATCGTCCTGCTGATCGCTCCGGGGAAGAAGCCCGGCGTTTTCCTCACGAAAGCCCAATGGGCCTCCGCCGGCAAGCTGTTCGCCGTATATATTCTGTTTGCCCTTCTGCTGTGGCTGGGCGGTTTTCTCATTGCCGTTCCCATCACCCTGATGATCGTCACCTATATGCTCTCCGGGCTTTCCGCCAAGCACAATTCCCGGAAAAAGCGGATCCTGATCGCGGTGATCTTCGGCATTGTGGGGGGCGCGCTTCTCTACCTTGCCTATGTGATCGGTCTGAAGGCGCCCATGCCGACGGGAATTCTGCTTAGATAACAAGGAGGAAGCGGCAGTGACAGTTCTGAATTATTTTATTGATGCGCTCCAGGCCCTTTGTACCTTCCAGGGCTTTCTGTTCGTGGTCATCGGCACTCTGGCCGGTGTGGTTCTGGGGGCCATTCCCGGACTGGGCAGCAGCACCCTGATGGTGATCCTGCTTCCCATCTCCTACCGGATGAGTCCGACCATGGCCATGGCCCTGTTCATGTCCATCACCATCGGCGGCATGTCCGGCGGCTGTATCGGCTCGATCCTGCTGGGCATTCCCGGCACCTCCTCGTCCATGGTGACCGTCTTTGACGGTTACGAATTCACCAAACGGGGTGAGCCGTCAAAGGCGCTGAGCGCCGCGGTTTTTGCCAATTTCCTGGGCAACGTCCCCTCGGTCATTCTGGCCATCGCCGTGACCAGAGCCGTGGCCGCCTGGGCCGTCAGACTCGGTCCCTGGGAATACGCGGCGCTGTGCTTCTGCGCGGTGCTTCTGGTGGTCGGCCTTTCCAAGGGCAACATGGTCAAGAGCATGATCGGGGTCGGTCTGGCCATCTTTCTGGCCTCCGTTGGCGCGGACCCCATCAACGCCTCCGGCCGGTTCCTGTTCTTCGGCCGTCTGGAATTCCTCAGCGGCTTTAATATCATCAGCGTGATGCTCGGCCTGTTCGCCTCCAAGATCATTCTGCTGGAGTACGCAAGACAGTCCAAGGTCAAAGAGCAAAAACCCGTGAAGGTGGAGGGCTTCAAGCTCCCCCGGAAAGAGATCTGGAAAAACAAGTGGCTCATTCTCCGCTCCTGGCTCTTCGGCGCCGTCATCGGCTTTCTGCCCGGACTGGGCGGGCCCGTGGCCTCTGTCATGGCCTATTCCACGGAGAAGATGGTGGCCAAGGACAAATCCACCTGGGGCCACGGCGAGATCGGCGGCGTGTTCTCCTGTGAGATCGCCAACAACGCCGCGATCGGCGGCGCCCTGATCCCCCTGCTGGCCCTGGGGATCCCGGGGGACGCGGCCGGCGTGCAGTTTATCGCCGCGCTGAATATCCAGGGCATCAACGTGGGGCCCATGTTCATGCGGGAGCAGGCTGCCATCGTGTACATGATCTTCGCGGCGGCGCTGCTGTCCGGTATCATCGTCTTTCTGTTTGAGACGCTGGGCATGAAGACCTTCCCCGCCCTTCTGAAGATCCCCTACCACTTCCTGTACTCCGTGGTCATTCTGCTGGCCTTTCTGGGCGCGTACATGTCCACGGGCAGCTTCTACGGCCTCATCGTCGCCTTGGCCTGCTGTGCCCTTGGCGTCGCCATGGACTACTTTGAGATCCCGTCCATGCCGTTTTTGATGGCGTATATTCTCTCCCCCATGCTGGAGCTGAATATCCGCAGAGGCTTCAACTACTCCACCCGCGGCGGTGCGGAATTCTTCACCAGGCCCTTCTCCTGCATCTTTATTCTTGTAGGAATCCTGGTCCTTGCCTACGGCTTTGCAAGTCCCGCGATCAAGCGCGCCATCGCCGCCAGGAGAACCCCAAAGGGATAAGATTCGTCACAACGGCCGAAAACGGCCTGTGAAAATACAAATGATATGGAGGAAAACAAAATGAAAAAAATCATCGCACTGCTTCTGGCTCTCGTGATGGTGCTGGCTCTGGCCGCCTGCGGCAAGTCCAAGACCGAGGAGCCCGAAAAAACAGACGACACCGAAACCACGGAGCAGTCTGTCACCACCACGGAGCAGAACGACGCCACAGAGCAGACCGAAACCAACGAGCAGACCGAAACCAACGAAGAAGCCGCCGCACCGGCGACCTGGCCCAACGGCGAGGTCACCATCTACGCCGGCTACGCCGTGGGCTCTCTCACTGACGTGAACATCCACACCATTGCTGACTGGATCACGGAGAAGACCGGCGCAACGGTCAAGATCGTCAACGACGACGTGGGCGGCGGCGCCAACCTGGCCGCCAAGCTGGTCACGGCCGAGCCCGACGGGCAGACCCTCATGCTCATCGGCATGAACTGCATCTCCAACTACTACACCGGCACCTGGGCTGTCAATCCCGCGGACGAGACCCTGTTCAAGATCGCCTGCGGCTCCATTCAGCCCCTGCCCGACTCCGGCTGCATGGTCATGACCCAGTCCGACGCTCCCTACAGCACCTGGGAGGAGCTGGTGGCCTATGCCGACGAACATCCCGGTGAGGTCACCGTCGCCTCCATCTCCGGCAAGGTCATGGACATCAAGATGAAGGCCCTGTTCAACGGCACCGGCATGTCCGAAAAGATCCGCTGGGTCTCCACCACCAACGCTGACGCCGCTGCCGGCCTGCTGGGCGGCAACATCAACTGCATCATGCTCGACGAGCAGACTGCTGTCGGCTATATCAAGGACGGCTCCAGCAAGGCGATCATCAACTGCCGGGCCGACAACGACTATTCCTACTACATCGACGGCGAGGACAAGGATATCATTATGAGCGTCCCCACCCTGGCCGACGTGTTCGGCGCGGAGGGCGCCAACTACATGGTTCCCAACCGCTCCATGTTCTGCGTGCCCGCCGGCACCCCGGATGAGATCTGCGACGCCATCGCCGCGGTCATCGATCCCATTGCCGACGAGGTGGACGATCCCAGCGACGACACGGACTTCTACAGCAGATGCCGCGTCAACGGCGGCACCAGCCAGTACTACACCTGGGAAGGTGAGGAGATCTCCGCCGAGTGGGCCCGTCTGGATCCCGTGATCAAGGCCATCGTGGAGATGGAAGGCTGAGCCCACACAGGACCGCAGCCAAAAAGACACCCCGGAACGGCGTTCCGGGGTGTCCCTATATTCGGCTTTCTTATTTTTCGGGGTGATCCACGCTGTAGGCGTACTCCACCAGATCCAGGCACTTGTTGGAATAGCCCCACTCGTTGTCGTACCAGGCCACCACCTTGGCAAAGGTGTCGTTGAGCATGAGGCCCGCCTTGGCGTCAAAGACGGAGATGCGGTCGTCGTGGATAAAGTCACTGGAGACCACCGCCTCGTCGGTGTAGCCCAGGATCCCCTTGAGAGCGCCTTGGGAGGCATCCTTCATGACGCTGCAGATCTCCTCGTAGGAGGTGGGCTTGTCCAGCTTGACCGTCAGGTCCACCACGGACACGTCCACGGTGGGTACGCGCATGGCCATACCGGTGAGCTTGCCGTTGAGTGCGGGGATCACCTTGCCCACGGCTTTGGCCGCGCCGGTGGCGGCGGGAATGATGTTGCAGGTACCGGCTCTGCCCAGACGCCAGTCCTTGGTGGACTTGGAGTCAACGGCGAACTGGGAGTTGGTCATGGAGTGAACGGTGGTCATCAGTCCCTCCACGATGCCAAAGTTGTCGTTGAGCACCTTGGCGACGGGCGCCAGGCAGTTGGTGGTGCAGGAGGCGTTGGAAAAGATCTTCATAGCCGGATCATAGGCGTCTGTGTTGACGCCGCAGACGAACATGGGCGTGTCGTCCTTGACGGGAGCGGTGATGAGCACTTTCTTCGCGCCGCCCACCAGGTGCCCGGAGGCGCCCTCCGTGGTCTTGAACTTGCCGGTGGCGTCCACCACATACTCTACGTCGAAATCGCCCCAGTTGAGTTGGGCGGGATCCCGGTTGGAAATGACGGGCATCTTCCTGCCGTTGATGGTAATGCTGTCCTCGGTGTAGCTCAGCTCAGCGTCCCAGCGGCCGTGTACGGTATCATAACGCATCATGTATACCATGTACTCCGGGGGATAGGTGGAGTTGATGGCGCAAACGTCAATGTCCTTGTGGTCTACGCTGGCTCTGAGAACCAGTCTTCCGATTCTGCCGAATCCGCTGATGCCAATACGAATTCCCATTTGTGATCCTCCAACATCGTTATTATTTTGTTTTCTGCGGCCCATAAGAGCCGATCCGTTTTTCATTGTCATTATAGCGCATTACCCGTCGCTTTGAAAGGCATTTGCGGAAAATTTTTTCTTTTTTCGAAAAACGTCGAATTATGTTGAGACTTGTGAGACAATATGGTAAAATATAAGTTGATATTGACATTAAAAGGTTAACATAAATCAACCCCTGCGTTTATTTTCCTGTTTTTTTCACCTGTCGCAGCCGTATAATAATGCCGTGAAAGCGTATCACTATGAAAATGGATATCTTTAAGATCTTCGACCCCATTCCCCATCCGGTGATTGCCGCCCGGGGAGATACAATCGAATACAAAAACGCCGCGGCTGAGGCTCTGTTTTCCGGCGATGAGCACAACCGGGTGAGCGCCGTGATCCCCGCGGACTACCTCCGCTTCGATCAGGAACATTTCGTCAGTGGCTTCGTCTTAAACGGTGAGGACACCTCTCTGCTCGTCAGCACGGTAGAGGGACTGCGGGTATACACCCTGCTGACCAACGGCCCGTCGGAGGACGCAATTCTGGCCGACGCCCTGTCCAATCTCTGCACGGCGCTGAGCGACACCGTCTCCAGTCTGAAGCTGGCGGCGGGAAAACTGCTGCCCCGGGTCACGGACGGCCGGGACGAAAAAACCTCGGTCTACGCCGGTATTCTTTACCACGACTGCTATCTGCTGCAGCGCCTGTGCGGCAATTTGGGCGCCGTGTGCGGCAGTCAGAGCTTCTCCGGGGAGGCCTCATCGTATTTTGATCTGGCGGATCTGTGCCGCCAGTGCGCGGAGGCCGCCGCCCATCTGACGGCGCCGCGGCATCTGGAGATCACCGTTTCCTGCAGCCAGGAGCGTCTGGCTTACTACGGCGTGGCCCGGTATCTGGAGCGTCTTTTGCTCAATCTGCTGTCCAACAGCATCAAGGCCGTTGCCGACGGCGGGAAAATCACCATCGAACTGACCCGGCAGGAGGCGTATCTTGACCTTGTGGTGTCCGATAACGGCTGCGGCATTGCCGACGGGGATCTGGCAGACGTCTTTTTCCGGTACAAGCGCCGTCAGGCGCTGCCCGTACCCGGCGAGGTGGGCATGGG